>CAIRCP010000102.1 GCA_903877095.1 uncultured Actinomycetes bacterium
AACAAGGCGTCGATCTCGCCGCGGATCTTCTCGATAGGTGATACTCGTGTTGGCACGGGCGTAGTCCTTCCTTCGTTGAGTTGGTAGCTCTAGAAGGAACCTACGTCCGTCCTCATTTACACCGCCGCTGGGACACAACCAACAACTGCTGACCGGACGCGAAACGGCTTAGACCGGAAAGCAGCGCCGGAACGTTTCCAGGTGGCGGACCGGGCCCTAGTGGCTCGACATTGAGGTGGGTGGTCTGGGTGGTCCGGGTGAAATGGCAGTGCCTTCGAAGCAACGAGCGCATCATCGTGGCCAGTAGCAAAGCGATCGCCCAGATGAGACGGGAGGACACACATGTCCCAGTTTGATCACATCACTTTCGTGGTCACCGATGTCCCATTCGCCCTGAAGTTCTTCGCCATCCTGGGCTTTGAACAGACCCACCTGGAGCGGATCTCCGGCCCGCAGATGTCGTCATACCTGCGTCTGGAACATGCCGATGCGGACCACTACACGCTGTCAGCCAAGGTGAACGGGGACTACCAGGAGGTGCAGCTCCTCTACTTTTACAGCCCAAAGGCGGAGGTCGACAAGGAGACCGAGTTCATGGGTCGAACCGGCTTCAACCATGTCTGCTTCCGGGTTGCCGACATCGACGCCACCCTCGACAAGATGCGGTCAGAGGGGATCAAAGTCTACGAGCAGGAACTTCCGGCCTTCCTGGATCGGAAACTTCACTACGTGGAAGGCCCGGCCGGGGTCACCGTGGAATTGGCCCAATGGTTGGTGCCAAGGCCCTGAGGCCGAGATCGACAGGCCCTCGTCGGTACGGCTTTTGCACGAAAATTACGCGCGCAGCAAAAGTTTTGACGTTGGTTCCGACCATTGCCCTGGTAAGGTCGTGGCCCAGTAGCTATGCGACGGGGGCTTTATGGGTCGCGGTCCAAACGGGCTCCCTCAAAGGTGCCCACAAGGAGGACCCATTACTACATCTCGCATATGGCGGGTAGGCCTGGGCGGACTCATGGGGTCCGTAGCCTTTGGGATTTTTGGGATGTGCGCTTCGGCACCGGCGAACGCCGATACGGTCCTGATGGTCGGCGGAGCCGACGTCCAAGCATTTCCCGGTGCCGAAAACGGCGTCTACATGCCGGCGATCTTCGGTGGTTCTCTCTGCAAGAGCGGTAGTGGCAACCGGTGCGTCATCGTGCCTTTCAGCGGAGCAGCCGGCGTGTTGACGCCGCATAATCCGCAACCAATGGACGCGTCTGTTGCCAGCGGGGCCGATCGACTGGTCGAGCAAATCATGCAGACTCATAGCCGTCGGGTATTCGGCCGGAGCATCCGTCGTGGAAGAAGCGGCAGAGCGCCTGAGCAAGGATCCGAACGGACCGCCGGCCGACGAACTCTCGTTGATCACGGTCGGCAGTATCAATGCGTGCGATCTCGCGATGCCAGCGGGTTTCGCACCTGAACCCATCGTTCGCGCCATCGGTGACCAGGCGCTGCTCGGCAATCACTTCCTGCTGCCCACCACCGACTCCTTGGAGGTGTGCCGCCTGCTCACCGAGCGGTTCGGGCTCCCGCAGTGGCAGTTCACTCTCTCGGCGACCGGGGCGAACACCGACGCGCTGCGCATCGCCCGGGTGGCCACCGGACGCTCGACCGTTCTCGTCTTCGACGGCAAATACCACGGCCACCTCGACCAGACACTGTGGGAACGCAACGACGACGGCGGCATGGACGCCGAACTTGACGGACTCGACCAATCGACCGCACAAACCACTGATGTCCTGCCGTACAACGACCCCACCGCACTTCGCGCTCGCCTCGCACGTGGCGACGTCGCCGCGGCGTGATCGGGATGACCGACAGCATCGGTGCCGTCGTCGCCGCGAACGGTGGACACGATCCCGGTCTCGTCGAGACCGGTGACTCCCACGGTCTCGCCATCGGGGGCACCGTGTACGGCAACGCGCTGTCCATGGCGGCGGCGCGGGTCGGGCTTGCCGAGATCTTCACCACCGAGGCCGGACAACGCGTCGACGAACTCGGTCAGCGCCTGCAGACCGGGCTGCAGCGGGAGATCGACAACGTGGGCCTACCTTGGACTATCGATCGACTCGGCGGGCGCATCCAGTTCCGCCTCACCCCCGAGGCGCCCCGCAACGGCGCCGAGAGCTACGAATCGCTCGTCCTGCCGCTGGCCGACGCCCGCAAGGTTTTCCTGCTCAACCGCGGGGTCTGGGACGCCATCGCCACCGCCGGGCCGTCAGTCTCCTACGCCATCGACCGTGCCGACGTCGACACCTACGTGAACGCCGCAGGCGACTTCTTCCACGAGCTCACCCGGTAGCGGCTGTGTTCGACGTCCTGCTCGTCCTGCGGCTTGCGCGTGTCGGCGTAGTAAGAGAGCCGCCGAAATGAACGACTCCGGGCACGGCAGGTTCAAGGGGTCGATGCAACACCGGCTTGTGTCAGTGAGGATAGCTGCTGTTGGTAGACCTCGGCAGGGGTACGCCATCGAAGTACTTTGCGGGGCCGGGAGTTGATTGCCGCAGCCACGGCCCGGAGGTCCGTGG
>CAIRCP010000103.1 GCA_903877095.1 uncultured Actinomycetes bacterium
GCTTCAACCGGCTCAAGCAATGGCGCGGCATCGCCACCCGATATGACAAGTACGCCCTGACCTACCTCGGCGGTGTCCTACTGGCCAGCGCCGTCATACATTCCCGCGTCGGCACTACCGATTCGGGAGACACGCCCTAGTTCCGACGGCGGCCGCCCGCAACGCGGAACGGCAGCGCGGTGATGCCCAGCATCGGCGCGACGGCGGCGTCGACGAATGCCTTCGCCTTCCGCGCAGCCGCCGGTGTCGGTTGCATCATCACCTGGATGCCGTATCCGTCGATCAGTGCGATCAGTATGGACACGGTGCCGTCGACGTCGTGGCAGTCGAACTCGGCCATCGCGTTGCCTTCGGTGATCAGCTCGGTGAATTCCTCGCGGATCTCGTCGTACAGCCGTTCCATGGTCCGGCGGTTGCCGGGATCACGCGCGGTCTGCAGCCAGAGTTCCATCCACAGCAGCCATTCCTCGCGCAACTCCGGTCGCGAGGGCAGGGAGCGGGTCACCCGTTCGGCGAGGCGCTCCGCAGCCGAGGCGTTGCGGCCGGCGATGTCGGATCGCACCCGCATCGATTCAGCACGCTCCCAGGCGTAGGCCAGCGATGCGTCGAGCAGCGCCGCCTTGGTGGCGAAGTGGTAGTGGACGAGCGCGGTCGACACCTCGGCGTCGCGCGCGATGTCGCGGATCTTGGCCCCCTCCAGACCGTGCATGGCGATATGGGAGGCGGCGACCCGGACGATCCGGGCACGCGCGTCATCGTTCTTCACTGGGCAACCATCATCTCGTAGCGGCCCACGGCGGGGCTGATTCCCGTATCAGGAAACTGGACTAACTGTTACATCAGTGACAGTACATTATGGCCGGTCGGAATATCCAGCGCGGCAGCGCCGGACGCACCTGGCAGGAGATCGGCGACCTGCTCGGCGTCACCCGCCAGGCCGCTTTCCAGCGCTACGGCAAGCCGATTGACCCCCGGACCGGTGACGTCATGTCCACCAGTCCAATCACTTTTCGCGATGATCAGACGATCGCAGGGCTGTTCATCCTGAACCCGTCCGCGTAAACGTCCTCACTTGTCCTTCGGCGTCGTCTTCTTCTTCGCCGCACTCGCCGGTTTCGCCGGCGGTTTCTCCGCATTCCTGGGACCCAGCGCCGACGCGATGGCACCGACCACTCCGCGTACCGCGGAGTCGGCCGCCGTCAACGGCCCGGTGCCCATCTCGGCGAGGTCGATGAGCCGTTCCACCCGCGTCACCATCGCCTCCATCCGGTCGACCATGCCGATGAGCCGCGGCGAGAGCTTGTCGATCTCGATCAGGCTTTCGTTGAACTGCTTCAGCGTGTCCTCGGTGTAGCGCATGGTGCTCTCCATGCCGGTCAGCGCGCTGGTCATCGTCTCCAGCAGCGCCTCCAACTGGTCGACCTTCTCGTCGGCGGTCAGCGCGGCCGTGGCCAGCGTCCTGATCCGATTGACGGGGGAGCGGGACGGCGCTTTCTCCGAATCAGCCATGGCGATCAGTCTGGCAGGCCGCTCGCCGCGGCGGAGTCCAGCAGCCACACCGTCTTCTCGATCCCGATCGCCCCGGCCGCCGGCCAGTCGTCGGGATCGGCGCCGCCGACGCCCGCCGCCACGGCCTCGGCCTTGGCCTCCCCGGACACCACCAGCCACACCTGCCGGGAGCGGCGCACCGCGGGCAGCGTCAGGGTGATCCGCCGCGGCGGCGGTTTGGGGGAGTCGACGACGCCGACCACCATCCGCTCGGTCTCCCGGACCGCGGCGGTGTGCGGGAACAGCGAGTTGACGTGCCCCTCGCCGCCCATGCCGAGCAGATGCACGTCAAACATCGGTGTGGGAGAACCGGATTCGGCTGCCGCAGCCAGATCGTCGGCATAGGCCTGCGCGGCGGCGGCGATGTCGTCGCCGAATTGGCCATCCGACGCCGCCATGGCGTGCACATTCCCAGCCGGGATGTCGATGTGGTCCAGCAGTGCCTCGCGGGCCTGCTTCTCGTTGCGCTCGTCGTCGTCGTGCGGGACGTAGCGGTCGTCGCCCCAGAACAGGTGCACCCGCGCCCAGTCCACCGGGTAGGAGCCGAGCCGCTTGAGCAGCGCGGTGCCGGTGCCCCCACCGGTCAGCACGATCCACGCAACGCCGCGCACCGCGATCGACTCCGAAATCGTCTGCGCCAGAAGTTCAGCCGCGCCGGCCACCATCGCGTCGGTATCGGGGAAGACCTCGACGGAAACACCAGGACGCGCCGCCATCCTCAGCCGTTCCCCGGGTAGATCACCTTGTCGATGCCGGCCAGCGCCTCGTGGTAGATCTCGTCGGCGTCGAGGCGCCGCAGATCCTCGGCGAGGCACTCCCGGGTCTCCCGCCGAGCCAGCGGAAGTTGCGCGGCCGGCCGGCCGGTGCGGGTCAGCGTGGCGGTGGCGCCGTCCTGCGGCCGGCTCAGCACGATGGTCTGGCTGGGCTGGTCGAGTTCTACCTTCAGTTCGCCGATTTCGCGGCGCACCGGCCCGTCGATGCGGCCGGCGAGCCAGCCGGCCAAGATGTCCAGTGCGGGCTCAGAGGCCAGCCCGGAGACGACGGCGCCGGTGATCGGCTCATACGGCGGCTGGTCGACGGCGGAGGCCAGCAGCGCTCGCCAGTAGGTGATGCGACTCCAGGCCAGGTCGGTGTCGCCCGTGGTGTAGCCGGCGAGTCGGCCGCGCAACGTCTCAAGCGGGGTGTCGCTGCCGGTGGCATCGGTGACCCGCCGAATGGCCAAGCGCCCCAACGGATCTGCCGCGGGCACCGCGGGAGCCTCGCCCGGCCACCAGGTCACCACCGGGGTGTCGGGCAGCAGGAACGGCAGCACCACGCTGCTGGCGTGCTCGCCCAGTGGCCCGGCCGTCTTGAGCACGACGACCTCGCCGGCGCCGGCGTCGCCGCCGACCCGGAGTTGGGCGTCCAGGCGCGGTTCCTCGGCATAGCTCTCGATCGGGACGACGACGATGATCCGGCAGGGGTGCTCCCGGCTGGCCGAGACCGCGGCCTCGATGGCGTCCTCCAGGATCTCCGGGCGATCCGGCGCCACCACCAGGGTCAGAACCCGGCCGAGGGTGATCGCGCCGCCCTCCTCGCGCAGGGCCGTGATGCGCTTGTTGATGACGTTGGTCGTGGTGTCGGGCAGGTCGACGATCATTGGTTAGGGCCTTCTCCACTCATGGCCCGTGCGCTCCAGCATCGCGAACGCCGACTCCGGCCCCCACGCACCCGACTCGTACGGGTCGGGCTTGCCCCCCGACGAGTCGATGCTCGCCCAGTACTCCAGCACGGGATCGAGGATCTTCCAGGACAATTCGACTTCGGCATTGCTCGGGAACAGTGACGGCTCGCCCAGCAGCACGTCGAGGATCAGCCGTTCGTAGGCCTCGGGGGAGTCCTCGGCGAACGCCGACCCGTAGGAGAAGTCCATGTTGACGTCGCGGACCTCCATCGCCGAGCCCGGCACCTTGGAGCCGAACCGCAACGTGATGCCCTCGTCGGGCTGGACCCGGATCACCAGCGCGTTCTGGCCGAGTTCCTCGGTCATGGTGGCGTCGAACGGCAGATGCGGGGCGCGCTTGAACTCCAGCGCGATCTCAGTCACCCTGCGGCCCAACCGTTTTCCGGTCCTTAGGTAGAACGGCACCCCCGCCCAGCGCCGGGTGTCGACGTCAAGGGTGATCGCTGCGAACGTCTCGGTGGTCGAGGTGTGCGAGAAACCCTCCTCCTCCAGCAGCCCCACCACATGCTGGCCGCCCTGCCAGCCGGCCGCGTACTGCCCCCGCGAGGAGGTCAGATCCAGCGGCTGAGCCAGCCGGGTCGCCGAGAGCACCTTGATCTTCTCGGCGCGGACCTCGTCGGGATGGAAGCTCACCGGCTCCTCCAGCGCGGTGAGCGCGAGCAGTTGAATCAGGTGGTTCTGGATCACGTCGCGGGCCGCGCCGATGCCGTCGTAATAGCCGGCCCGCCCGCCCAGGCCGATGTCCTCGGCCATCGTGATCTGGACGCTGTCGACGTAGTGGCTGTTCCAGATCGGTTCGAACAGTTCGTTGGCGAAGCGCAGCGCCAGGATGTTCTGCACCGTCTCCTTGCCGAGGTAGTGGTCGATGCGGAACACCGACTTCTCCGGGAAGACACTGTTGACCACGTGGTTCAGTTCGATGGCACTGGACAGGTCGTGCCCGAACGGCTTCTCGATCACCACCCGGCTCCACCGGCTGTCCTTGGGATCGGCCAGGCCGGACTTCTTGAGTTGGGTGGTGACCAGCGGGAAGGCATCCGGCGGAATCGAGAGGTAGAACGCGTGATTGCCGCCGGTGCCCCGGTCGACGTCGAGCTTGGCCAGTGTCTCCGCGAGCCGCTCGAAGGACGCGTCGTCGTCGAAACTGCCGTGCACGAACCGGATTCCCTCGGCCAGCCGGTCCCAGACCTCCTGGCGGAACGGCGTTCGGGCGTACTGCCGGACCGCCTCGTAGACGATCTGGCTGAAGTGCTCGTCTTCCCATTCCCGCCGGGCGAAACCGACCAGCGCGAACGACGGCGGCAGCAGGCCCCGGTTGCACAGGTCGTAGATCGCCGGCATCAACTTCTTGCGGGACAGGTCGCCGGTGACGCCGAAGATGACCACCCCGCACGGGCCGGCGATCCGCGGCATCCGCTTGTCGCGCTTGTCGCGCAACGGGTTGTGCCACTCCTTCGGCACCGGCACGACGATGTCGTCCGGCGACGTCGCCTGCGGGCTCATTTCTTGGCGATGTCCAGTTGAGCCTGCGTGGCCTCCAGCAGTTCGTGCCAGGACTTCTCGAACTTCGCGACGCCGTCGCGCTCCAGGAAGTCGAAGACGTCCTGCAGATCGATGCCGAGTTCCTCCAAATCCAGGAACACGCCCTGGGATTCGACGATGTGGTTGGTGATCGTGTCCCCGGTGACCACGCCGTGGTCGGCGACGGCATCCATCGTCTTCTCCGGCATCGTGTTGACGGTATGCGCCGCAACGAGGTCGGTGACGTACATGGTGTCGGAGTAGTCCGGGTTCTTCACCCCGGTCGAGGCCCACAGCGGGCGCTGCACCCGGCCGCCGGCGAACGACAGCACCTCGTAGCGCGGAGTGGTGAAGACCTCCTCGTACGCGGCGTAGGCCAGGCGCGCGTTGGCGATTGCGGCCTTGCCGCGCAGCGACAGTGCCTTGGGCGTGCCGATCGCCTCCAGGCGCTTGTCGATCTCGGTGTCCACCCGGGAGACGAAAAACGAAGCGACGGAATGGATCTTGGAGATGTCGTGACCGGACCTACGGGCCTCCTCCAGGCCGGCGAGGTAGGCGTCCATCACCTCGACGTAGCGCTCGCCGGAGAAGATCAGCGTCACGTTCACCGAAATGCCTTCGCCCAGAACGGAAGTGATGGCCGGCAGCCCGGCCTTGGTGGCCGGGATCTTGATCAGCAGGTTGGGCCGGTCGACGATCTTCCACAACTCGACGGCCTGCAGGATCGTGTTGTCGGTGTCGTGGGCCAGTCGCGGGTCGACCTCGATGGACACCCGGCCGTCGATGCCGTCGGAGGCCTCCCACTGCGGACGAAGCACGTCGCAGGCCTCCCGCACGTCGTCGGTGGTGGCGGTGCGGATCGTCGCGTCGACGTCGGCGCCGCGGGCGGCCAGTTCGGCGACCTGCGCGTCGTAGGCGGTGCCCGAGGACAGCGCCGCCTGGAAGATCGACGGGTTGGTGGTGACGCCGACGACGGACTTGGTGTCGATCAGTTCCTGCAGGTTGCCCGACCGAATCCGGTCACGCGAGAGATCGTCGAGCCACACCGAGACGCCGGCCGCGGACAATGCTGCGAGATTGGGGTTCTGGGCCATGCGGTACTCCTTGGTTGGTTTTCGGTGCTAGTTGTCGGTCGCGCTAGTTGTCGATCGCTCGTTCCGCCGCGGCCACGACCGCCTCGGGGGTGAACCCGAACTCGCGGAACAGGGTCTTGTCGTCGGCGGACTCGCCGAAGCGCTCGATCGAGACGATCTCCCCGGTGTCGCCGACGTACTTGTACCAACTCTGCGCGATGCCGGCCTCGACGGCGACGCGGGCCGGAACGCTCGGCGGCAGCACGCTGTCCCGGTATTCCTGCGGCTGCGCCTCGAACCACTCCACGCACGGCATGGAGACCACGTAGGCGCTGATCTCCTTGTCCGCCAGGATCTTTGCCGCCTCGACAGCTAGCTGCACCTCGGACCCGGTGGCGATGATGATGACGTCACCGCCCGCCACGTCCTCGGCGCTGTGCCCGCCCAGCACGTACCCGCCGCGGGCCACGCCCGCGCTGCTGGTGCCGTCGAGCACCGGGACGTTCTGGCGGGTCAGGATCAGCCCCACCGGCCCGCTGGTCGCCCCGCGCTCCAGGACGGTGCGCCACGCATACGCGGTCTCGTTCGGATCCGCCGGGCGCACCACCGCCAGGCGCGGGATGGCGCGCAGCGCCGCGAGGTGCTCGATCGGCTGGTGGGTGGGGCCGTCCTCGCCGAGGCCGATCGAGTCGTGCGTCCACACGTAGATGGGGTCGATGTCCATCAGCGCGGCCAGTCGGACCGCACCGCGCATGTAGTCGGAGAACTGCAGGAACGTCCCGCCGTAGGCCCGGGTCGGGCCGTGCAGCACGATCCCGGACAGGATCGCGCCCATCGCATGCTCGCGGATGCCGAAGTGCAGCGTGCGCCCGTACCAGGTGGCATCCCAGTCGTGCGTCGAAATCGACGGCGGCCCAAAGGATTTGGCGCCCTTCATCGTGGTGTTGTTGCTGCCGGCCAGATCCGCCGAGCCGCCCCACAGCTCGGGCAATTTCGGGCCGATCGCCGAGAGCACGTCGCCGGAGGCCGCGCGGGTGGCCACCGCCTTGGATCCCGGCTCCCAGTAGGGCAGGTCGGCTTCCCAGCCGTCGGGCAGCGTGCCGGCCAGCAAGCGGTCCAGCAGCGCCTTGCGCTCCGGTTCACGCTGCGCCCAGGCGTCGAATTCGCCCTGCCACGCCGCGTGCGCTTCGTGGCCGCGGTCCACCAGGGTGCGGGTGTGGGCGATCACGTCGTCGGCGACCTCGAACGACTTGTCCGGGTCGAAGCCGAGGATCTTCTTGGTGGCGGCCACTTCCTCGGCGCCCAGCGCCGAGCCGTGCACGCCGCCGGTGTTCATCTTGGTGGGCGCCGGGTAGCCGATGATGGTGCGCAACGCGATGAACGACGGCTTGTCGGTGACCTTTTTCGCCGCCTCTATCGCTTTTTCAATGCCGGTGACGTTCTCGCCGCCCTCGACCACCTGGACATGCCAGCCGTACGCCTCGTAGCGGGCCGGGGTGTCCTCGGTGAAGGCGATCTCGGTGGCGTGCTCGATGGAGATCTTGTTGTCGTCCCAGATGACGATGAGGTTGCCCAGTTGCTGGGTGCCGGCCAGCGACGACGCCTCGCTGGTGACGCCCTCCTCCATGTCGCCGTCGGAGGCGATGACATAGATGAAGTGATCGAACGGGCTGGTGCCCGCGGCGGCGTCGGGGTCGAACAGCCCGCGCTCGTAGCGCGACGCCATCGCCATGCCGACGGCCGAGGCCAGACCCTGGCCCAGCGGTCCGGTGGTGATCTCCACGCCCTTGGTGTGCCGGAACTCCGGGTGCCCCGGGGTCTTGGAGCCCCAGGTCCGCAGCGCCTCGATGTCGGAGAGTTCCAGGCCGAAGCCGCCCAGGTACAGCTGCAGATACAGGGTCAGGCTGGAATGGCCGCAGGACAGCACGAACCGGTCCCGGCCGAGCCAGTGCGTGTCGCTGGGATCGTGGCGCATCACCCGCTGGAACAGGGTGTAGGCCACCGGTGCCAGGCTCATCGCGGTGCCGGGGTGCCCGTTGCCGACCTTCTGCACGGCATCGGCCGCCAGCACCCGGGCGGTGTCGACGGCGCGGGTGTCCAGTTCGGTCCAGTCGGCGGGGTGATGCGGCTGGGTCAGCGCGGAAATCTGCTCAAGGGTGGTCACGAACGAAACTCCTGGGAGGTCTAATCAGCTGGCAACCCGATACTGCTGCACACCCTAGTGCCGGGAATCTGTCCGGCAGTACCAAATCGCCAGCGTCGGGGTCTACCATCCTCTGTAGTAGAAGCCCGGACGGCCGGTAGCCGTCGATGAAGGAGTTGACTGGCGTGAGAATGCGCGAAACCAGCCTGGTCGACGAGGCCGGCGGCTCGGACAGCGTTTCAGCCCGGGCGCCGGGCCGGATTCGCACCGTTCTGCTCGGTTACCTGGCGCTGATGAAGCCGCGCGTCATCGAACTGCTCCTGGTCACCACCATCCCGGCGATGCTGCTGGCCAGCCGCGGCCACGTCGATCTGGTCCTCATTCTCAACACGCTGTTCGGCGGCATGCTCGCCGCCGGCGGTGCCAACACCCTCAACTGTGTGGCCGACGCCGACATCGACAAGGTGATGAAGCGCACCGAACGCCGGCCGCTGGCCCGCGCGGTCGTGCCCCGCAGCCACGCGTTCGTGTTCGGCATGGCGCTGTCGGTCGGGTCGTTCTTCTGGCTGTGGTGGACCACCAACATGCTGTCGGCGCACCTGGCCGCGGCCACGATCGCGTTCTACGTGCTGGTCTACACGCTGCTGCTCAAGCGCCGCACCTCGCAGAACGTGGTGTGGGGCGGTGCTGCGGGCTGCATGCCGGTGATGATCGGCTGGTCGGCGGTCACCGGGACCATCGGCTGGCAGGCGCTTGCCATGTTCGCGATCATCTTCTTCTGGACGCCGCCGCACACCTGGGCGCTGGCCATGAAATACAAAGAGGACTATCGGGCGGCCGGCGTCCCGATGCTGCCCGTGGTGGCCACCGAACTCCAGGTGACCAAGCAGGTCATCATCTACACCTGGCTGACGGTCGCGGCCACTCTTGCCTTGATCCCCGCCACCGGCTGGCTGTACGCGGTGGTCGCGGTGCTGGCCGGGGCGTGGTTCCTGACGCTGGCCCATCGGCTGCACGCCGGCGTCAAGCGCGGCGAGGCCGTCAAGCCGTTGCGGTTGTTCCTGCACTCGAACAATTACCTGGCCGCGGTGTTCGTGGCGCTTGCGGTGGATTCGGTGATTCCGCTGCCGTTGCTTTTTGGGTGAGTTCCGCACACCTGAGCGGGTCGGCCCCTTCCTGTCAGTGCCCTCCGGCACCATGAAGCCCGTGCCCACCGCCGATACCGCTTCCCAGCGCAAGGCTCGCGGGGCGTTCTTCACACCTGAGCCGGTGGCCCGGTTCCTGGTCGACTGGGCGGTCCGCACGCCGGGCTGCGCGGTCCTGGAGCCGTCCTGCGGTGAGGCGGTGTTCCTGCGCCAGATCGCCCGTCGCGGCCGCCACCACGGCCGGCTGGTCGGGGTCGAACTGCACGCCGCATCGGCCCGCCGGGCGCAGCAGTCACTGAACGCCGACGGGGTGCAGGCCCGCGTCCACGCCGGGGACTTCTTCCTGCACAACGAGTACGGCGCCTACGACGCCGTCGTCGGGAACCCGCCCTTTGTGCGGTACCAGGACTTCTCCGGCGCGGCCCGCTCGCGGGCCCGCGAGGCCGCATTGCGGGCCGGGGTTCGGCTGACCAACCTCGCCTCGTCGTGGGCCGCGTTCGCCGTCCACGCCGCGCTGCACCTCAGGGCCGGTGGCCGCATGGCGCTGGTGCTGCCGGCCGAACTGCTCACGGTGAACTACGCCGCCGGGGTACGGCAGTTCCTCATGGAGCACTTCGCCTCGGTCGGGCTAGTGCTGTTCGAGCAGCGGGTGTTCCCCGGCGTGCTGGAGGAGGTGGTCCTGCTGCTCGCCGACGGCTTCCGCCCCGACGGGTCCAGTTCCACCGAATCGATGACGTTGTGGCCGGTGCGTGACGTGGCTGGGCTGGGTGACCTGACTGTCTCGCGGCAGTGGACTCCGCCGCACAAGGCGGCCAAATGGTCGGGCGGGCTGATGTCGGCTGCGGGGTCCGCCGCCTACGAGCGTGCCGTTGGATCAGCAGACCTGTTGTGCCCGTTGGAGATCTGGGGCGACACGACGCTGGGCATGGTCACCGGAAACAACCGGTTCTTCGCGCTGTCGCCGGCCAAGGTGGCCGAATTGGGCCTGCGTTCCTCCGATGTGATCCCGCTGTCCCCGCCGGGCTCCCGGCATCTGCGCGGTCTGACCCTGACCCCGAAGGCTCTGGATGGTCTCGGCCAGAGTGGTTGTGCCACAGCTCTTTTCCGACCCGGCGGCGAACCCTCGGCTGCGGCCTGGCGCTACATCCGCTCGGGTGCCGATCTCGACGTGCACCTGGCCTACAAGTGCCGGGTCCGAAATCCGTGGTGGCGCGTCCCGTATCTGCGGCCCGCCGATCTGTTCCTGACCTACATGAACGCCGACACCCCGCGGATCGCGGCCAATCGCGCCGGGGCGCATCACCTGAATTCGGTGCACGGCATTTATCTGCGGGACGGGCTGCGCACCCATGGCATGAGCCTGCTGCCGGTCGCCTCGCTGAACTCGGTGACCCTGCTGGCGGCCGAGACCGTCGGCCGGGCTTACGGCGGCGGGATGCTCAAAATCGAACCCCGCGAAGCCGATTACCTTCCGGTGCCTTCACCCGAATTGGTTCTGTGCCACGCTGAGGAGCTTCGGCGCATCCGGCCCGCCGTGACGGCCCGGGTTCGTGCCGGGCGGCTGCTGGACGCGGTGGCCCTGGTAGACGAGGTGCTGCTGCGCCGGCCGCTGACCACCGCCCAACTCGAGGCCATCCGGGACGACCACGTCGCGCTGACCGCGCGTCGGCGCGCGCGCGGGCGGGACGCGACCGGTGGCTAAGCCAAGCGCCAAGTCGCGGGCCTGGCCGCTGTTCGACGCCATCGTCGAGCGCGCTGTGCTCAAAGACGTGAATCCCTGGTCGGATCGTCACACCTTCAACCCCGACTACCAGACACTGCAGACAGTGCTTGCGGTCCCGTTGCACCTGGGTGCCAACAGTCAGTCCGGTGTTCCCGCATTGGCTTTGGACGTCTGGGTCGCCTACGAGCTGCGCCGGGCGGGCCTGGACCCCGACGCGGTGTGGCCGCGCGCCACCGCGCCCCGGGTGGTCGACCGCGACGTGCTGCGCTTCCTTGAGGCGGTGCCCAAGAAGTACCGCGGCGAATTGCGGGATCGCCTGCGGGCGGGTGCCGGCGGGGTGGGCAGCGCGTCGGCCAACATCGCCGGCAAGAACTACCTCAAGCAGGTCGACGTCATCATGTCCTCCTGGCAGACCGGCCCGGAATTGCTGATCTCGACCAAGCGGATGGATTCGTCGTTCGGCAAGAACGCCGCCAACCGGGTCGAAGAGTCCTACGGCGACGCCAAGAACCTTGCCCTGCGCCACCCGCTGGCTGCGCTGGGCTTCGTCTATAGCCTGCGGTCGACGGCGTACACCGAGGAGCGGGCACAGTTCGATTGGATCGTCGATCTGCTGATCAAACTGGCCCGTGAAGAAGACGCCTACGACGCCTGCGCACTGATCGTCCCCGAATGGTCCGGCGCCGCAACTGAAGACACGGGCGAGACCGCTGGAGTCGTGATCGACCCTGACGACGTCGATGTCGAGGATGTCGGCGCAGAATCCACCGCCGATGTCGACGAGCAGCTGGCTGCGCTGCCGCACGTCGGCCTACGCCACGACCTGGTGCCCGACGAGCTCAGTCCGGCAAGATTTTTCACCGTGATGATGACCCTCGTGCTGGAGAACTCCGGTGTTGCTCAGCATCAGCAAGCACGCGCCAGGCGGGCGGTGGCACCGCCGTCGTGATGAGCCGGCGCGCCCGCTAGTCCTTGCCCGTGATTTCTGACTGAGCATCGTGGAGATAGTCGACGAAATTCGTCGGAGCGTACGTGGGGTCATTGAGCCGACGTTGGACAGCGGTCGCCGAGACCTTCTGGTGACTGGCGTCGGAGAAGTCAGGTTTTCGCACGAACGGCCGCATCAGGCGGTAGATGCCTTTGCGCGACTCGTGGAGTTCAGCGGACGGGTCGGGCATCACTCTTGTGCATGAGCGAACCGCATCTTCGGCGTCTGCCCCCGAAGCAGGAGGCGCCTCACGGATGAAGGCGTCTTCCTGGAAAGCCAGACCGGCGCGCGTTGCGCGGTCGACCATCCACAGCAGCGGAATATCACTGAGTCCGTGGTCCGGGTAGCCCCCGCCAACATCGGAGTGGGCGCCGGAAAACCACACTTGTTCCACTTCCTGATTCGCCGCGGCACTCTGCTGCACCTTCCATAAGGACGGCTCAAACGGTCCGCGCTTCTCGTCGATCGCCAACGCCTGGTAGGCAGCATCGACGTAGGTGCTCAGGTCCGTGTTGTGAAATGTCCAGTGCTTGTTGAATCGAGCGAACAACACCGACTTGCCGGGAACCCCCAACGCGCCGACGGTGTCCCAGACCCCGATGAACCGGATGCGGGGCTCATACGAGCAGGAGCGACGAAAGAGCGTCGCCTCCCGGCCTCGCGGAGTCTTGGTGTCTGTTCGGCTTCGGTAGAGCGCATAAGCCTTCTTGATCAGGGGCATGTTCTCCTTCCGCAGAATGCCGGCGTTACGCACCAGACCGACCGTGCTTCGCGCGGTGAACGCGCCACGGCTGAATCCGAAGAAGAACAACTCATCACCGGGCTCATAGTTCTGCACAAGGAAGCGGTAGGCGTCACACACTCCCCGCGACAGCCCCATCCCGAAGGCGCCTCCGCGAATGCGGTCCCATCGATGTGTTCCGACCCCGCGGTGATAGAAGACGCGCTGCTCTCTGCCCTCGTCATCGGTCGGCGCTACCGCGAGCGCCACCTTGGTGACATTGGTTGGGCTCTTCTGATCGGCGAAATTCCACGTGCCGTCGCAGCAGATGACGAGCCGCTTTCCTTTTTGTTCTGACATTGCTGTGCCCCCGAACTCGGCGTCTTCAGTACCGCGTTCTCATTGTCGGCGTGAATCGTTCACCGGGAGGCGGATTAGCGCCGACAAAGGTTCTGGAACCCTTCGACCAGGCGGATTCGACTGGGTTTGAGGTCTTAAGCCCCTTGGTTACCGCTGCACATCGTCCGAGACTCCGCTGATGGGGAGCCTGATCGATCGCGAGTGCGCAGCCGCCGGTACTGCCCGTGATGGTAAGACCGAGTCCTCGCTGGGGCAGTGGGAACGCCGGTCCGAGTGGCCGCTGGCCGCGATCGCCGTCCTACTCCTGATTGTGTGGTCGGTGCAGGTGCTCGCCCAGCCCCGCGCCGGGGACGCCTGGGAGTGGGGCATCAAGGCCCTGTGGGGCATCTTCGTGCTCGACTATCTGGTGCGACTGCGACTCGCCACCGACCGGGGGCGATGGTTCGTTCGGCATATCGCGGAACTGGCGATGGTCGCGCTCCCGTTTCTGCGTCCGCTGCGGCTGTTACGCCTGCTGCATCTGTTCGGGAGATTGCACACCGCCGGCATGGGCGCTCTACGCGGCCGGCTGATCGTCTACACCGCTCTCAGCGTCGCGCTGCTCACCTATGTGGCGGCGCTGGCGATCTTCGACATCGAGCGTACGGAGTTCGCGAACTTCGGTAAGGCACTGTGGTGGTCGATCAGAACCGTGACCGCCCTGGGGTTTGGCGGAGAAGACCCCAAAGACTATAAAGGCCGGGCGATCGCGGTCGTGCTGGCTTTGGGGGGCTTCTGCTTGATCGGCGTTGTGACAGCGACGTTTTCGTCGTGGGTCGTTCAGCAGGTCGCCGACGAGGAAGCCGCCGACCAGGCGGTCACCGCCGCCGAGATCGAAGTGGTCCGATCCGATCTGGTGGAGCGGATCAACCAGCTCACCGCCGAGGTGCGCGAGCTGAAGGGTTCGTCCGGACAGCGGGGGGAAGGCGATGGCGATGTGGCCGTCCCACCACATTATTGACCCAAGAGGCAGATGATGGTTGGTGTGGGGAGGGGTCAGTGATGAGTGGGGACGAGGATTTTTGGGCTGATCTGCTCGGGCATATGCGCGAGCAGGTTCTCATCCCGGTCGTCGGGCCGGACGTGTCCACGGTCGGCGCTGGAGGTGCCGAGCAGACCCTCAGTGCGCTGATCGGTCAGCGTCTGATGGACCGGTACGGCCTGACGATGACGCCGCCGGTGACCGACATGGGTCAGGCGGTCGAGGCTTTCCTGCGCGACCGGGGCCGCGACGAGGCCGAGCGGCTGTATCGCGTGATCAATGACATCCTCTTGGAGCTTGATCCGGTGCCCGGCGCGGCGCTTCGGGATCTAGCCGCCATCGACGACATGCGGCTCTTCGTCAGCACCACCCCCGACCGGATGCTGGCCCAGGCGCTCAACGAGGTTCGCTTCCATGGGGATTCGCTCACTCGTGAGATCGCCTTCTCGCCCATCCAGTCCACCAGTGAGCAGGCGCGTAACGCCGCAGCGGGTCCGCCGGGGGAGACGGTGGTGTTGAGTCTGTTCGGTCAAGCCGCGTCCACGCCGCAGTATGCGATTCACGAAGAGGACCAGCTTGAATGGCTGCACGCGCTGATCAGTGACTCGGCGAGTCTGCCTCAGTGGCTTGGCGTTCCGCTGCGGCATCAGCCGATCTTGTTCGTGGGCTGCGATATTCCGGACTGGCTGGGAAGATTCCTGCTGCGGATGGAAAGCACGACACGGCTCTCCCTGGAGCGCAAGCAGTTCTTCCTGGTCTACTCCGCCAAGGTCAGCGAACCGTCGCTGTCGGCGTTCTTCGCCACGTACTGCAGCAGAACTCAGGTGCAGCAGCTGCAGATGGAGCCGGCGGCTTTCGTGGCGGAGTTGCGTGCCCGCTGGGAGAAACAGAACCTCACCCGGCCCCGCGCCGCGGCAAGTCGGCCGCAGGCCGCCGAGTCCGGCCCGCCGACCATCTTCATCAGTTACATGCGTGAGGATGTCGCTGCTGCCCGGGCGTTGGGCGAGGCGATTCAGGGCCTGGGCGGCGACGTGTGGCTCGATGAGCAACGGCTGTCGCCCGGGGATGCCTGGGAGCAGGACATCTTGGCAGCCATCCGCCGGACGGTGCGGCTGTTCGTTCCGGTGATCTCGGCCAACACCGAGCGCGAGGACGAGGGCTACGTGTTCCGGGAGTGGGCGGAAGCGGTCGAGCGTTCCCGGTCGATTCCGCGGCGACGGTTCATCGTTCCGGTGATCGTGGATCCCGACTGTCCGGGCGACCCCAGCGGGTATCGGCAGGTTCCCGAGGAGTTCCGGCAGGTCAACTTCGGTCGTGCCCCGGGCGGCGTGCCGGACGCGGCTTTGCTGGCGATGCTCACCGAGGAGATCCGCAACATGCGCCGCCCCGGAGGGGAATCGTGAGTCGGCCGATGCAGAGCAGCCAGGTCAACGCGGACAACCCGTGGCCGGGTCTTGAGGCGTTCGAGGAAAATGCGCGTGCGTTTTTCCGGGGGCGAGACCGTGAAGCCGAATCGCTGCTCAAGCGGGTGCTCGACGTTCCGGTGACGGTGTTGTACGGGCGTTCCGGGCTGGGCAAGACCTCGTTGCTGCGGGCCGGGTTGTTTCCGCTGCTGCGTGAACGGAACTTCTTGCCGATCTATGTTCGCTTCGACGTCAAAGCGGGTGCGGCGCCGCTGGCTGATCAGCTGCACCAGTCGGTCAGCCAGGCGATCGGCGCCGAGTTGCCCGACGCCATGCTGCCCGGCGATCAGGAGTCGGTGTGGGAATACCTGCACCGCAGTGACTTTGAGTTGTGGAGCGCTCAGAACTACCCGTTGACCCCGGTCATTGTGCTCGATCAGTTCGAAGAGCTGTTTACCCTCGGGGAGCGGGTCCCTGATCTTGTGGAGGACTTCCGCAACGATCTCGGGGATCTGGCGGAGAACCGCATACCCGTGGATCTGTCCGCGCGGATCGATAAGGACCCTGCGCTGGCGGCGCGGTTCTCGTTGCGGTCGATGAATTACAAAGTGCTGGTGAGTCTTCGGGAAGACTTCCTCGCCGATCTGGAAGTGTGGCGTCGGCTCATTCCCGCGTTGGGCCGTTCCCGAACGCGGTTGCGGCCCTTGGGCGCCGACGAAGCATTCGACGCGGTGCACACCCCCGCAGGCACCATGATGACGGCGGATTTGGCGCATCGGGTAGTTGACATCATCGCCGGCGAAGACCTGCAACGCGGCGGTGAGCGTGCGCTTGGTTCGGGCGCGGTGGTCGGCGAGCACCGGGGCGCGGTCGCGGTGGAGCCGGCGTTGTTGAGCTTGTTCTGCCGGGAGCTCAACGAAGAACGAAAACATCAGGGGCGCAAGCAGTTCGACAGCGCCATGGTCGAGGGCGCCAAGACCGACATTCTGTCGAACTACTACCTGTCCTGTGTGCAGGGCCTGCCCGGACGGGTCGCTGACTTCATCGAATCCGAACTGATCACCGAGAAGGGCTTCCGCAACAGCTATCCCCGCGACGATGCGGTGCCGGAACACCTGACCGAGGACGAGCTGGCCGGACTGATTCGGTTGCGGCTGTTGCGGATTGAGGACCGCTACGGCACCCCGCGGATCGAACTGACCCACGACGTGCTCACCGGCATCGTGCGCGAACAACGTGACCGGCGGCGCGTGGAGAAGGAGAAAGCCGCGCTGGCCGAGCGTGCGGAGCAGGAGCGACGGGAACTGGCTGAAGCGGCCGCGGAGCGCGAGGCGGAACTGGAGAGAGATCGCCAGCAGGCCGAATTGGAGGCTGCCCGCAAGTTGGCGGCCGCGGAGACCCTCGCCAAGGAGCAGGCCCAAGCGTATGCGGCGAAGCTGGCGGTCCGCACGCGGGTGTTGCGCTTTGCGGTTGCGCTCGTGGCGGTGGTGGCGATCGTTGCTGCTGGGTTGGGGTACGTGGCATGGCGTAGTTCTCAGCAATTGTTATACGCGGCAACGGTGTTGAGGCTCACTGCGAGCGGGCAGTCCCCCACGGCAGTACAGCGCCCGGGCGGGGAGTTCCAGGCTCTGCAGGAATTATTGGCCGCCTACTCGCTCGCCCGCGACAGCAAGGATCGGGACGTGCTTGCCGCGGCCGAGGAAGCGCTGTTCAATGCCGTCGTCAGCAGGGGTGAGCTGGTGCCCCGCGGTCTGGTGTGGATGCCCGGCGCTTTGGTGACTCGGTTGAGCACCGATCGCCGCCATGTCCTCGCTGTGAACACCCGGCAGTGCGTCGCGAGGGTGTGGGATTGGGCAACCGCGAAAACGTTGGGCCCAGCGATCACCCCAGTGGTTTCCACCCCAGGGGCCAACTGCAACTTCGTCGCCAGTCCCGACGGCCGCAGGATCTGGATGCGCCACACAGGCGCCGACGCTGACGTGGTGCAGTTGTGGGACAGCGCAACCGGCGAGCAGGTTAAGCCGCCGATCCCGACCCGGCAGGGCCGAGTTCGGGCGATCGCGGTCAGCCCGGACGGCCAGCGGCTCTACACCGGAGGCCAAGACGGCACAATCGCCGTCTGGGACAGCGAGAAGGGTGCACCGATCGGAGAGCGGGTGCGGCACGGCACGAAACCAGTCACGATAGTGAAACCCACCGCAGACCAGCATCGGTTGGTTTCGGCCGACGAGGATGGCACGGTCAAGGTGTGGGAGATCTCCACTGCCACGCCAACTCCGGTCCAAACCATTGCTGCCGGGCTCCCGCTGAACGACGTAGCGGTCAGTGCTGATGGGCAACGTGTGCTGACGGCCGGCAGCGGCGCAGAGGTGTGGGATGTCGGCACCGGTCGTCACGTCGAGATTGAACGGACAATCGCGGAGGGGCAGACCATCGATACGGTCGCGGTCTACGGCAGCACCGTGCTGACCGGGGGGAGCGCCGGGGAGGTGCAGCGCTGGGATATCAGCAACGGCAGCCAGCTGGGCGATCCGATTTCGAACGGCTATCAGCCGGTGTACTTTGCGGAATTCGGCGACGCCGACAGCTTCAACTACTCCACCACTGACGGCACACTCCGGGTCCGCCAGGCAGATCCGGATTGGGTGCGATCACCGGACCAAGGAACCCAGATCCTCTGCGTGGCAATCAGCCCGGATGGGCGGCGGATCGCCACGGCAGAGGTAGCGCCCGGTCCGAAGTCCACGACGCTCACGGTGCGCGAGGTCGGCACAGGACAGGTTGTCGGGGCGCGGATGAAAATCGACAGCGTCGTGCTTCGGCTGGCGTTCAAAAAGGACGGATCCCGCCTGGTCTCCGGCGCCGAGGACGGCACCGCACAGATTTGGGATGCGTCAACCGGTGCGCCCGTTGACACCCCGATGCGAGTCGGCACCGGTGGTGTGTGGGCCGTTGCCGTGAGCCCCGATGGCCGCACTATCGTCACCGGCGACAGCGGTGGGGAACTGCGGATGTGGGACGCCCAGACCCAGAAGCCGCTGGAGCCCCCTGTGCTCGGCAAGCACGACAAACAGGTCACCGGTGTCGCCTTC
Organism: uncultured Actinomycetes bacterium; assembly: GCA_903877095.1. Lineage (GTDB taxonomy): Bacteria > Actinomycetota > Actinomycetes > Mycobacteriales > Mycobacteriaceae > Mycobacterium. The sequence goes on from CAIRCP010000103.1 coordinate 18,462, forward strand.
AGCAGCGACGGACAGCGCCTCGTCTCGGGCGGCTGGGACAAAAAGGTACGGGTCTGGGATCTACGCACCCGGCAGCAGATCAGCGTGATCGATGGGGATATGCCCGTCTTGAGCGTCGCAATCAGCCCGGACGGGAAACGGGTCGCGGCGGGTTTGGGCCAGGGGCACGGCAACCGGGATGACCGCGGCGCCGTGCGGGTCTGGGACGCCGACTCCGGCACACCAGTGGGTGAACCGTCGGGCGATCTCGCCGAAAGCGTCCGCAAGGTGGCGTTCAGCCCCAACGGAGACTGGGTGCTCTCGGGTGCGTACGACCGCACGGTCCGGGTGTGGTCGGCAAGCTCAGGACGACAATTCGGTGAACCGATACCGACCGATCAGCGCTCGGCGGCGATCGAGGTGGCGTTCAGCCCCGACGGTGAGCGCATCCTGTTCGGAACCGACTCGGGGGCAATGCAATTCCGACCGGGACCGGACGGCCTTCGCGAGCAACTGTGCGCCAAACTGTGGACCAACATGAGCCACCGGCAATGGAACCAGTGGGTCTCACCGGAAATCCCCTACCAACAGGTGTGTCCGAATCTTCCAGTCGCCGAGGATGACCCGCTGCCCTCCTGAGCGTCAGCGCCGCAGTTCCTTTAGCGCGAACGGGGAACTACGGGAAGTTTCACCTCTTGGCAGGCGGACTCGCGAGTTCGCCCAGCATGTTCAACAGATCGGTCCTGGGCTTCATCCACATTGGTCCGCCGCCGGACGTCATCCATGTTGGTGGATCGTCGGACGTCTCGGCCACGGCATTTTCCACTGCGCGATAGCCGATCGGAACCAAGCGAACGGGGCAGCGCTCGAAGAGATTCTGATCCAGGCCGGGCCCTTGCTCCGGGCCCCAGAAAAACATCGCGTCATGCTCGGCGGAATAAGCGGCCCACACGCCTTCCGGCGTATCCAGTTGCCAGAGTGCCCCGTATTCGCCGTTGTCGTCCTTGCCGCTTGATTTCTTATCCGGTTGCACGGTGGCCCACTGGCTCGCGTCGTATGCGAGTTGGCCGGCGACCTTCAGCAGCGGTTTCTGCTCTGTGTCGAAGCCATCGTCGTCACCGGCGCCGGGATACAGCTGCATCCCGAACATCGATTTGCGAACGTCCCATCGTTGTTGCAAGCAGTCTTCGTCGCTTTCCGGCCGGTTACGCCACCAGCCGGTCTCATTCTCGGCGTTGCGGACCTCGTCGGCGGCTCCTGTGCTCTGCTGGATCAGGATGGGCAAGGTCGTCTCGGCAAAGCTTTCCCCAAACAGGATCTTTCTGGGGTCAAACGGGTTGACGGCCTCATCGGGCCGATAGGACCGGTGGTTCCTCGGGTCGGGGGTAAACGACAGCAGTCCGCTGAACCTGCGGACCGCGTCGTCGTGATCGCCCGTGAGCCGTGACGGCGCGCCAACCCAGACGAAGTGCGGCTTGCCATCCGACTTCGTCGAGATGATCGGGTACAGGCGATAGGCGTTCATGGTGATCAGATCCGGCGGCGTGATGCTGTCCGCCGGTGTGTACCCGTTCCCCCCGTGCTGTATCGGACAGTTCGGTTCGGGATTCCGCTGATAGAAGTACTGCCCGTCCCGTTCGACGACGGCCACCGCCCCGAAGGGTACTTGTTTGAGCCATTCGTAATTTTCGATCCAATGACGGTAGTGCTCGTACATCTTGAAGTAATTCAGGTCAAGCTGCTTCTTCAGTCTGATTTCCATTTCGTGGAGGAAACTGAGATCAGGTTTGGACGCTTTATTCGTCAGCCTCCTGGTCAGTTCTTCCCCGACCTCGTCCAACGCCGTGCGGAATTGGCGGGCGGCATTCTTGACGATGATTTCACGTCCTTGGCCATCGAGGACCACACCGGGAAAGTGGGCGCAGAAGTCGAGGTACTGCGCGAAAACACCTCTGATCGCAAACCACACCAGGGACTGGCCGAACACGACCTGGGAGATGGTGCGGGGCAAGCTGATATCCAGTTGGGGGAAGATGTCTTTCCACGCCTTGTAGCGGTAGCCACTGGGGGAGTAGCCACCAAGAGGCAAGTTCGGGCCGGTACTGGTATCGGCACTGTTGTCCGCGGCCCTGACGGAGCGCATTCCGCGAGCGGGAGCGGGTGCCTGGGCTTCGGTACGTTGTTCGTCGCTGAGCGCCTTTGCGTTGATCGTTTCCTCGGTGGCTTTCGCCTCGTCGTTCAGCGAGCCGAGTTCTGCCTGGATCGCGTTGTCCACGGCTGGGGCGTCGGACAGTGCCGTCGCGTCCCCGAGCCCAAGAACGTTGTACTGCAGTGCTTTGATCGCCGTTCCCAGGATGCCCGGGAGATTCGGCAGCGGGATATCCGGAATCGGCAGCGGGGAATACTCCAGGTTCGGATTCTCCGGGTCCGCCACCGATTCGGGCGCGACTTCCTTCCACGCCGCGGCGCTGAGGACTTCACTGATGCCCTTACCGTCGAGACTGTCCCGCGCTGTATCGGCCCATTGCGCAGCTTTGGACTCGGGGGGCCGGCCGAAAGAGCGTGCCGAGAAGGTCACTGTGGCATGTTCGTCCAGATGAGTCTTGCAGTACTCCGCGGCCCCCTCTGCGCCGACCAGAGGAAGCGAAACCGCAACGCCCCCACCGATCCTGAACGAATCACTGTGGACGTCACTTTCTCTAATCAGAGAAGCTTCGAAGATTCCATAGGCCATGAGACCGAGCTGGTCGATGAATCCCGTGCCGAAGGTGTTGTAGAAGGCGGTCAGTGCTGCAACCAACGCCGAGAAGTCAGCGGCGGTTGCCTTCGGTTTGTCGGCGGCCTTTGCTTTGTCGGACACATCTTTGAGCAACTGGTGGAACAGTTCGGTGCTGCAGTTCAAGTACTGCTGCGGGGTGGCCTTCAATAACGTCACGGACTTCTCGGCCTTGCTTACTCCGACAATCGTGGCATTCGATGATCGCGTGCACGCGTTGAGCGTCTGCTTGACGTAAAACTTGACCGAAGCATCGACAATCCCGGTCTTCAGCCCCATCGACGCAGACGCGTTCCACCCCGATGTGTCTTGGGATTTTTCGTCACTGCCTCCGGCGTTCACTTCGGTCGCGTTGTCACCGGAGGTGATCCTCAATAATCCGCTGGCCCCCAGCTTTGCGATGTCGAAAGCCTGCGTGTCGAGCATGATCTGATTCGTGTCGACGTTGATAGGCGTGCCGATAGTGAGGGAATCAAACTCTTTGGGAAACGGGTTCAACGGATTGTCGTGGTTCTTCTTACCGTCATCGAAAGACACTTATTTCCCCCAGTTGCTCGGCTGACCGTGCTGTTTTCGGCCAATTAATGCAGGCTACAACCCGCGAGGTTACGCGGGCCGATAACTCCCGGCTAGTGCCAAAGGGATGGGTCAATTAATGCCAAAAGTCCCATAGTGGCCACACAGCCGAGCGGCGCACGGCGCGACTAACGTCGAGCAAGGACGTCCAACAAGACAAGAGGTTGACTGTGTCCTACCGAGACCGCATCAAGAACCCAGGACCCAAGAAGCTGCTGTCCCTCGACGGGGGCGGGATTCGCGGCGTGATCACCTTGGAAGTCCTGGCGAGGATGGAAAGCATGCTGGCTCAGCAACGTGGCGCCGGGGAGGGCTTCGTTCTGGCTGACTACTTCGACTACATCGCCGGCACCAGCACCGGGGCGGTCATCGCCGCCGGACTCGCTAAAGGCCTGCGGGTCCAGCAATTGCTGGACCTTTACGTGGACCGCGGTCGGGAGATGTTCGACAAGGCCACCCTGCTGCACATGTGGCACTTCGAGTACCACAACGAGCGGCTCAGTGCGCTGCTGCAGAGCGTGCTCGGCGCGGAGACGACGTTGGGCAGCGAGGACTTGCGTACGTTGCTGCTGATGATCCTGCGCAACGCCACCACGGATTCGCCCTGGCCACTGACTAACAACCCCAACGCGAAGTACTCCGACACGTCTCGTCCCGACTGCAACCTGAATCTTCCTCTGTGGCAACTTGTTCGGGCCAGTACCGCTGCACCGGTGTACTTCCAGCCCGAAGTGGTCAAGGTGGGCAGCCATTCCTTCGTCTTCGTCGACGGTGGGGTGACGATGTACAACAATCCCGCGTTCCAGCTGTTCCTGATGGCTACCCTTCCCGAATACCGGCTCGGCTGGCCGACCGGCGAATCGGAGATGCTGGTGGTCTCGGTGGGTACCGGCACGTCACCCAAAGAGGATGATCGCTTGCAGCCGGGTGATATGAATCTGTTGTTCAACGTCAAGTCGGTGCCCGCGGCGCTGATGTACGCCGCCCTCAACGAGCAGGATCTCCTGTGCCGGGTTTTCGGGCGCTGCCGCCATGGCGCGATGATCGACCGCGAGGTCGGCGATCTTTCTGGTAGCGAGGGGATTCTGCCGCAGCGCTTGTTCAGCTACGTGCGGTACAACGCCGAACTCACCCGCGACGGGCTTGATGCCCTCGACCTTCCTGACGTTGTCCCCGAAGACGTCCAGAAACTGGATTCGGTCGCTCACATCGACGACCTACGCCGCGTTGGCCGGGCTGCCGCCACTGAGGTGAGTATCGACCACTTCGCGGGATTCCTCTCAGAGACAACATGATCGAAGCATTTCCGATCAGCTTCACCGACGGCGACACCGCAACTGCGGTGCGGGTCGACGAGCGCGGGCAGTTGCCCGCTGCACTGGCGGCTTTGGGACTCGGGTCGCCGCGGCCCACCGTGGTCGTCATCGGTGGCGCCGGCGGGCTCGACGCCGCTGACGTTGAGCGGCTTCGCTGCCTGTTCGCCGAAGCGATCGTGCCGGTGATCGACGATCATCATGCGGCTGGGGTCGACGGTGGCACCGCCGCCGGGGTCATGCAGCTGTTCGGGGAAACTCGGGCAGCGGCGGGCGCCGGTTTCCCGCTCATCGGTGTGGCAGCCGAGGGCACGGTGCACCTACCGGCACAGCGAACGTCTGGCGAAGAGGCGGATCTCGACTCTCACCATAGCCACTTCATCCTTGTGCCCGGACATCACTGGGGCGATGAATCTCCCTGGATCGCCGCTGCCGCAACAACTCTGGCCGCAGATGCGCCAACGGTCACCGTTCTGATCAACGGCGGCAAGATCGCCCTGCATGACGTCGAGGCCAGCATCGCCGCGGGCCGGCAGGTGATCGTCATGAAAGGTTCGGGACGCGCGGCCGACGCCCTGGCCGCGGCCTTGGCCGGCACCCCTACCGATCCGCGCGCGGCCGCACTGGCCACCCGCGGCGGGATGCGGACCCTGCCGGACGACGATCCCGCCCGTCTCGCCGCGGCACTGGCGGAGATACTCGCGTCACCACACCAGGGAGACACCGTCGAAACGGCATGACCCACTTCGGCAAGGGCTACGCCTCTTCGTCGCCGAGTGGAACCTGAGCGATCATGCTCACCACGTCCTTGCCGTAGTAGAAGAGCTGGGGTGTTTGGGTTTTGCGGCCGATGGCTTGATCGACATCGTCGCGGAGGTGGTTGTAGTTGCGGCGATAGTCGCCGTCACCCCAGACATCGAGGAACCCCTGGGTGAATGCGCCGTGTTTGGCTCCGTCGCCTGAAGTCTGGTCGTCTTTGCATCCGGAGAGGAGCACCACCATGGCGGCCGAATCTGCCGGGGTCGACTGCGCCGGCCACCAACTGCTCTGTGCGGCATAGGAATCGGAGTTCCGATTGAATTCGGCGACGGTCTTCTCCCGGGGCGCCTGCCGTACGTTGGGGCCGAGGGTTCTTTCCTTCTGCTCGCGGTCCGCGTCGCGTGCAGCGACGACGGGGTCGCGGGTCACCGATCCGCTGTGGCAGCTGTCGGACATGACAAAGATCCGCACGCCCGGGGCGAAGGTGCAGAAGGCGCCGTAGAGCGTGTCGTCGACGAGTTGGCCGTCGTACAGGCACCAGGTCTCGTCATAGCCGTCCGTCTCGTCCCCGTTGGTGTCGGGAACCTGCCCACCGTGTCCGGCATAGGTCAGGAAGAAGAAGTCGCCATCGCGGAGGGTGGCTGCCGCGGCTTTGAGATGCTGATGCAGCGCTTCGACGGTCGCATCGTCGTCGAGCAGCAGTTGCGCGGTGAACCCCTTCTGGCTGGCAACGTCTTTCATTGCTTCGGCGTCGCTGACACACCCGCCCAGTTTGCCGTCCCAGCCGCCCCAGTGACCCGGGTCGAGGCGGTTCAGTCCGATGTGTAGTGACTGACGTTTCACGTTCCATCCCCCTATGTGATGCCGCCGAACCCCCGTTGGGTGATCGCGCCTCGGCCGATGCCATGATCAGCCGTGCGCATTGCGGTCACCAAGGGTCATTGTGCTCTTTTCCGGTCACCGATGATCCGCAATTGCGTTGCCGGACCTAAACTGCACAGGGCAGGGGCAAGTGGTTCGGCCGTACGGTTGGGGACTGTTGGTGAGCACGCGCACGGCGAAGCCGTATCAGAGGCCGGAGCAGCAGCATTTGTGCGCGACCGTCGTGCACGGCGATTTGCGCTACGTGCGCCATCCCATCGTGGTCGGCCACTACGAGGGGGACACCATCATTGGCGCAGAGGCCTACATCGACCACCTACTCGGCGGGGCGCTTTCCCACCGCTACGCACTGGGTCTCTATCCCGGCGAATTCGGTTCGCTGGCAATGGTGTTGCAGAGACCCACTGCCGTGCAGACCGCACTCAAACTTCCTTCAGCGGCCATCGTCATGGGGCTGGGCAAGTGGGGTGATCTGACCTCGGGTCAACTCGCCGACCTTCTACGCCGCGCGGCGCTGCAATACATCCTGGAATTGGTCGACGGCCGCGACGAAACTACCGCCATCGACGGGACGCCGACCCCGCCGGTCGGCCTGTCGGTTCTGCTGATCGGCGGCAACTCTGCAACCAACATCGATATCGGCGACTCAGTCGGCGCGATCCTGCGCGGGATCGCCCATGCCAACCGAGAACTGGCCGACGACCATGTCACCGATTTGCGTATCGAAGAGGTCGACATCGTCGAGTTGTACGCCGACCGTGCCATTGAAGCTGCGCACGCCTGCAAGCGTCTGGCGACGTTCATCGGCAATGAGTTCTTTACGAAGATCGAGGCGGCGCCACTGCTGAAACGTGGCCGCGACGGCCGCGATCGACTGACCGCTACCATCGACCGCGACGCCTGGCGGCGTTGGGAAGTGAGCGTGGTGAACCCGGTGGGTGGAGCCGGCGCCGCTCAGCAGCCTTCCCCCGGTGAGCCGGACGGGCCGGAGGTCTACCGCGAGATCCGTTTCCTCACGCTGTCGGATCGGGCACGGGCCGAGGCCATCTCCCAACAGCGGCAGCCCGAATTGATAGAGCGGTTGATCAGAGATTCCATCTCCCGAGATGAATTCCGTCCGGACGCATCGCGCGTGCTGTTCGAGTTGACGGTCCCCAACGACCTGAAGTCGGGCCTTGCCCAGGTCGACAATCTCGTCCTGGTGGTCGACGCGGAGACCGCCGCCTTCCCATGGGAGTTGATGAGCGCCGGCGACAAGCCACTGTGTGTTGCCAAGGCCCTCGTTCGCCAGTTGCAGACCGCACGGTTCCGGCCCCAGAGTGCGCGGGCCGGAAAGGCCGCCTATGTCGTGGGTGATCCGCGGGTCGCGCCGCCCCTCAAACAGCTCCCAGGTGCCCGCGACGAGGCGCGTAAAGTCTACGATCTGCTCAAGAGCGGATTCGAGGTGAATGCCCCCGCAGAGCACCCGACCGCCCTCGATGTGCTTTCCGGCCTGTACGAAAAACCCTATCGCATAGTGCATCTCGCTGGGCACGGGCAGTACGAGCCGCCGGTCACCAAGGGCGGAAAGGCGCGGAGCGGGCTGGTTCTGGACAACGGCGTGTTTCTCACCGCAGTCGAGATCGCTCAGATGCAGCAGGTGCCCGAATTGGTGTTTCTCAACTGCTGTCACATCGGACAGACCGGACCCGATTCGGGCATGGGAGCCAACGGAATCGAGTACAACCGTTTGGCGGCGAGCATCTCCCGCGAGTTGATCGAGATGGGTGTGCGGGCCGTCGTCGCCGCTGGCTGGGCCGTTAACGATGTGGCCGCGCCGAAGTTCGCCGAGGAGTTCTATTCGGCGATGCTGGCGGGCGAACCGTTCGGTCACGCCCTCAAAGCAGCGCGGCAGAGTGTCTGGGAGCTATTCGGAGCGAGTAATACCTGGGGGGCTTATCAGGCTTACGGCGACCCGGATTACCGGCTTGATCCCAAGGGAGACCAAGGTTCCCGGCTGCCGGGGGATCTGGTGGATGCCGCCGAATTGATCGAAGCGATCCGTGCGGTCGGTCGGCGGGCGGCCGACGCCGGGAATGACGGCGACGAGCTGCGTCGAGCAGCCCGTGAGATCGACGATCTGGTGAGTGATCCACACCAAGCGGAATGGCTCGCGCACACCGATGTGCTGATGGAACTGGGCTACACGTTGGGCAATCTCGAACAGTTCGACGCTGCGGTCCAGTATCTGCGGAAGGCTCTCGACGTCGACGGCATGAACAGCACCCTGACGTTTCGCGCCGTCGAGCGGCTGGCCAACTACGAGGCCCGCCTGGCCGATGTCGTCGGCGCCGATCCCGATCGCGGCGCAGAGATGCGCCAGAGCGCGATCACGCGGCTGAGAAATCTGATTGCCATTAGCGAAAGTGCCGAGCGATTCTCGATGCTGGGAAGCGCCTACAAGCGCGTCGCGGTCGCTGAAACGGATGCGCTCAAAGCTCGGACCGCACTGGCGCAGGCCTCGCAGGCCTACAGCCAAGCCCATGAGCACAATCTGCATCGGCAGATCTTCGACACCTATCCGGTGCTGAACTGGCTGACCGTAGCGTTTGTCCTCGGTGAGCCGGTGCCAGACGCCGATGAACTCCTGGACCGCTGCGATGCCATCGTGGCTGAACGCTTCGCCGACGATCACAGCTTCTTCAATGCAGTCGGCATCGCCGAATCCCGCCTCGTCCGCATCCTTCGCCGTGGCGGGCTCGGCGAGCAAGGCGAAGGGGCAGACGCCGAACTGGCCGCCATCGAGTCCCTCTTCCGTCAGGTGATCGCCGGAACCGCTCCAAACGGTCGTGAACTGAATTCGGTTTACACCCAGATCGATTCGATCTGTTCGTTGCTGCAGAAGCTATCCGGGGAGCGCGCGTCCACAGCGGTCACGATCAGCCGACTCTCCCAGTTGCGCCAGGCGATCAGCGCTGAGGCGCACGTCGTGTCGGCAGCCGAATACCTATCGCCCCAGGCTGATACAGCATGACGGGGGGCACCCGCCAGCTTCACCCCGTGGGTGCGGATGCCTTGATGAAATACATGATCGGATCGTTGAAGTGCAATGACTTCAACTCCTGCGGCGGAGGTGCTGGCGGCGGCCCCTCGATGATGACCGGCAGAATCTGTGGCTGTGACATCGAGTTGCTGCCCTGGCGGTTCAGCGCGTAGCGCCACTCTTTGGCGACCCATTCCGAAGCCTTCGCCGATGTGGACCAGAACAGCAGGAAAAGGTCGCAGCGGTCTATCTCCCGATAGATCTTCCGCTCCCACCGGTCGCCGGGCTCCAGGGTGAGGATGTCCTGAAAAAATTCGATACCGAACTCGGGAAGCATCTGTGTCCGCTTGAGCACCTCGACGCGATCCGCCGAGCAATAGGAGATGAAGGCGCGACGATAGTGATGCATCCCCTCGGTGACGGCCGGCGGTGGTGCAACCGCCGCCGAAACCGAATTGCGCACGCTGACTTTGAATTTCAGCTGGCCGACGGGTACCGATTCGCGGCTGACGATGATCGTGCCGATCACCGTGCGGGCGCCGATCTCTGCCGGAACAGTGACACCGAACTGGACCGACTGGGGGCTTTGGACCCACACCATGGTCTGCACCGGCTCATCGATCACCAGACCGGGCATCAGCAGTTGGAAGGCTAACCGCTGACCCGCCAGGATCGGTGACTGGAACATCACGGTGCCCAACCGGTTGCTGTCAGAATCGAATTCGCCGGCCTGCGCGGCGACCAGATCCCGGTCCTCGGGCCGGTGGGCGAACATCTGCACCAGAAACTGGGTGTCCGGGGCGACCAGAGCAGGGGCGAACACGGTGCCCGCGAGCTCGACGCCTGCTGAACCCGCCACGGCTGAATCGTCCTCGGCGGAGCCCACATCGACGCCAGGTTCTGGTTCGGCTGTGCCGAGGTCGGGGGCCAGACCCCAGGACTGCGCAGGCTCAGTCGGGTGGAGATCATGAACGCCTCGTTCAGGGGCACGGACGCTCTCCGTTGGCGGACGCATTCCGTCCAATTCCGCGCTGAGTTGGCGGCGGTGTTGATCGCCGGAGCCGAAGTAGACGACCCGCCAGTCCGCCCACTCGGCCGGCAGTGCCTGACGGACATGCTCGACTCTGACCAGCAGAATCGGTTTGTGAAGGGCTCGTGCGGTCCGCACCTGCCGCTGGCAGGCTTCCGAATTCAGCCAGGCTTCGGAGAGGACGGCGATGAAGCCTTCGCACTCGCCGATGCGCTGATCGATCTCGTCTGACGTCGCTGCCGTCGACGCGGGGACGCGCCGGGTCTGATAGCCCCGCCCGGACAACCACTCCACCAGATCGTCGGTGATCTCGCCATCCGGGCCGGCGGAACTGATGAACAGCCGTCTCATCCACGCCCCCAAGCGATCCCGCCGTCGTCACGCGTCCGACGTCCAGAACGCAAACAATGCCATGAAGGGCTTGCCGGCCGAAAGGGACCTAAGTACTCGTAAACAAAGTCCCTTAAGGCCTATTCGCCCGTGTCGGCTCTGTTATAGCTTCGCAAACAACCGGGGTGGAGAGGCTGACGGGGCTGCGGCGTTATTCAATCGCAGACTGGCCGAGCAATTGATGCCGGAAATTCTCTCAGTGAGTTAGGCAGTTAGGGGACGACGATGGGAACGAAGAGCACGGCACCTCGATCGGAGGCGGCGCCGAAAAGCAGGGTGAACCTCGGGCCGGTGGGCAAGCAGATGGCAGAGTTCCTCGAACGCTATCCCGACGCCGAGGGCCTCCGCATCATCAGCGGCAACGACGGCAACCACGGGGCGTTGTCGCATCACTATGGCGGGCTCCGCTATCAAGGTTCGCCGACGGCCGCGCTCGACATCGTCTTCGAAGGTCCCGGCGGCGCTGAGAAGATGCGGGACCTCGCAAAGTGGTTGTACGACAACTACGCCGACTTCACCGTCGAACTGATCCATACCTATGAGCGCGGCAAGAAGGGCGCGTACGTCAAGAACCAGAAGACGTACCCCGATGGAAGTGTCTACGGCGGACCCGCGGCGATCGGCCATGAGCATCACATCCATTGGGCGACATCGGCGGCGTTGCTGGAGCGGGCGAAGCTGCCACGAAGCAGGGACACCGGCCCCATTCCGATGCCGGCGGGCGTCATTCCCGGACCCGGGGAACCGGCGGACGCAGTCGGCATCGCCAATACCGCCCCCGTGTGGGGATGGGACGCATCCAACAATGACTGGGATCCGAAGCGCGGTCCCATGGACCTGGTCAGTGCCCAACGCGATGGCATCTCCTTCTTCACCCACAAGGCCACCGAGGGCAGCGACTTCAAGGACCCCTACTTCAAACAAGCGCTGGAACGGGCTCGCGCGGCCGGGATTCCGGTGCTCGGTTGTTATCACTACCTGTGGCCGGACAACATCGAGGCGCAGGTCAACTTCTGGATGGACTACGTCGAGTCCCAGACTCCATGGTGGAAGGAAGTGCCGTGGATCTGGCAGATCGACGCTGAGAAAGATGGAGTGCCGCGTCCGCCCACTCCAGAGGAGATCGCGCGCGCAGTTGCTGTGCTTAAGCGCCGCATGGAGATTCAAGGCACCAGGGGCTACGTCGTCGTCTATGCACCGCACTGGTTGTACGAGAACTCCCTGGGCGCCGGCTATGACATCTGGAACAGCTACTACGTCGGTTCCGGCTCTCCGCGTGCGTTCAAGGAGCAGTACCAGGGTGTCGGGGACAAGTCGGCCGGCTGGGATCTGATGTCCGGCCGCGTCCCGCGGATCCTGCAGTTCAGCTCCGACGGCGTGGTGGGCCGCCAGAACACCTGCGATATCAATAAGTTCAACGGGGATTTGCACGCGTTGATCCGGCTCTGCGGTCGCGATCCCGGGCGTATCGGCGCCCCGGTCACCCAACTGGTGGCCGCGCAACGAGGGGGACCGGACAAAGTCCTCTCCTACGACCATTCCGATTCCTTCCTCCGCCAGGAACAGTATTGGGACTGCGGACCAGCGGCGACCCAGATCGTCCTCAAGGCGCTGGGAATCGACGCAAGCGAGAGGACCCTCATCGCCGAGATCGGTACCACCGAGAACGGCACAGATTGTGTGCAGCTCATCGAGCGGGTCCTCGACAAGCGTCTGCCGGGAGCGAACTTCACATCGATCGAGATGAACAACGACCCGCCGACGGCAGCCGATAAGGAGACGCTGTGGAACAACATCGTCCGCTCGATCGACGCCGGCTACGGGATCGTGATGAATTGGGTTGTCCCGCCGGGCAATTACCCCGTCGGTGTTAAAGGATCGGTGTCGCCGAGCTACAGCAACGGGACTTACTGGCACTATGTCGCGTGCATGGGCTACGACAGCACCCCGGGCAAGCGGGCGGTGTGGATGGCCGACGGCGGGTTCAATCCGCACGAGTACTGGATCAGTTTTGATCAGGCTGCAACGCTGATCCCGCCCAAGGCCTATTGCTTCGCATTGGCCGGCGCGAGGGCACCGGTTGGTGGGCAGACGGTAGCCCAACTACCGACTCAGCCGCCGTCGCGGAGCATGGCGAACGTGGTGCCCCACGATCTGGTCGGCTGGAGGCACACCTTCTCCGATGGTCTGACTCGCGATGCCGACGAGGTCCTGACCGCGGTCATGGAGTTTGTCATCGAATGGCGTAAGGCGCACGCCGTGTCCACGGCGACGGGCGCCGGGGTCGCGGAGGAGCACAGCTCCGTCGCGTCGCAATCCCGCGGCGTGGATCTCGCACCGCGGGCCGCTGTGGCTGTTCGCGGCCCGATAGATCCGGGACCGCCCGTCGAATTCGCCAGGAAGATAGGCAATGTCACGGGTATCGGGATCACCGACCGCTGGGGTATCGGTGCCACCGATCTGGGGGTGATGACCCTGACGCCATCGGGGCGGATTCTTGCGGTATTCGGTGACACTTTCCGGGGGGAGCGGGTAGGCAGCGCCGACTGGCGCGCCCCGGTCGGGTTGATTTCGGACACCAGGAATCTCGATGACGGCATCGTGTGGACCCAGGCAGCCGGCAGGGATCCGGGCTATGCCCGGCAATTCTGGGATTACAGTCACCTAACCCCCGCCGGCGTGAAGACGACGGTGCTGCCCTCGGACGTCATCACCATCGGTGACGCCATCTATCTGCACACGACTGCCCATTTCCCCTTCGGCAATCCCGGTTTCGGGGAGATCTGGAAGTCGACCGACGAAGGCCGCACCTGGTCGCTGCGCGTACCCAATATGGACATCAACGCGCACGGTGGGCTCGCTCAGCTGTGGACGTGGGCTCTGGGCGACGACGATTTCGTGTACATCCTGTCGACTGCTTTCAACGTCGATAGGGATAGGGAGGTCATTCTTCGTCGCGTCCACAAGTGCCGGATCGAGGATCCTTCCGCGTACGAGGGCTGGGGATGGGGCACGGACAACGGGTCCAGCAGTCCCGGATGGGCATGGGGCCGCGAGCCATCGCCGTTGACAGGCAAGGGATACGGCGAGATGTCCCTGCGCCGCATCGACGGGCAGTGGGTCTTCGTGGCTTTCAACAAGGGCTCGCGCCGACTCGACGTCCGCGTTTTCTCCAGGTTCGAGGACTACTCCTTCCGCCAGGAACCGACAGTGATCCCTATTTGGGGCTGTGACTGGGGTTCCGAGTGCGACGGATGTCCCGGAAAAGCCTGCTCGGTGGCGCAGTTGTACGGACCGTCGATCGTTCCGGGGTCCCGTCCAGGCTCCGGATTCCATATCCTGCTCAGCCAGTGGCACAACCCACCGGAAGATGGATTGCCCTATCACGCAATGCAATTCAAAATCCCCGTCCCGAGTCTTCGGCGCTCGCGCAGTCGGGCCGCGGCGCCGGAATTCGCGCCGTGTGAATCGGAGACGGACCCGAAGAAGCCTCGCAAGAAGTCCGGTAAGAAGTCCGGTAAGAATTCCGGTAAGAATTCCGGTAAGAAGTCGGGCAAGAAGGTGCGCCCGGACAGTGCCGCCGGTTGATTCGGTCTATCGTCTAAACCTATGGCGGCGAATTACGGCTGGGATGACCTCAGCGATGCCTACGCCCAGTTGCAGGACCAGATTCAGCACGTCCACTCAGACTATCCAGAAACCGAGGATGCGGACCCCACCTCAGACGACGATGACGATGACCCGAGTGATCAGGAGTCCCACGTTCCTCCGCCACCGGAGAGCGAAATCCAGAAGTTGGTCAAGGAACGGGCGCAACGTCTCACTGTTTCGCGGAATCACCTTGTGCGCCGCAGAGGAACACTGCTGACTGCGCTTGAGAAGTTAGGGACGAATCGCGATTGGCAGGCTGAACTCGACTACTGGGTACGGGAAAGCCAAGAGGCCCAGATCGGTGCGTTGATGAATTGCCTGGACTTGCTGCTCGGCGTTGCGGGCCCAGTCGGTGAAGCGCTCAGGACTCACCATTACAACGGTGGTTGGTTTTGGACACGGTACCTGAGCAAAAAGGGCCAACTTGAGACCATTCAGGAGGGACTGCGAAATCACGAGTACGCAACGCCGGAAGCGGAACGTGCTGCGTTGGAACTCGGCGCAGACATCGAGGCACTGACGAAAAAGATCTGCAGGGAATACGACCTCATTGACTTCTACACGCTCCTGGAAAAGGCGGGCCTGAAAATCCGACGTGGGGTCGAGGTCACGCGGGCGGTCGAGTCCTGCGCGGAAAAACACAATCTGCTCTTTGCCGCCCACCAGATCACCGAGTTCATTGCCGGCGGCATCGCCGATATGGGACTGGTAACGATCGAGAAGACCCTCATCAAGGAGGGTGCGCTCGCGTGGGCCGTGGGTGTCCACCTAGCGAATTTTTTCATCCGCTTCGGTTACAACAGTTTCCGGTTCAGCACGGCATTCTCCGCCGTTCACACCATCCTGGCCGACATCGACAACTCTGCAGCGACGGCCGAACGGTTGAGGAGCTTGGCAGGTGAGACAACAAAGCGGATACGGGACATCGACATTCAACTGAAGCAACTCCAACAGGTGCAGGGAAACGACAAGCAGGCGGCAAGACTCCTGAAATCCCTGAAAGCTGAAAGGCGCCAGACCGCATTCAACTCGGGTATGGGGACCGCCTATGCACTAGCAGCATCGCCGGAAATGCCTGACAGGCCCTAACGAGGAGGAGATGGAATGGATTCAATGAGCGAACCCGGTCATGGAGGTTGCCCGGACACGGCCACCTTGACCGAGGCAGATGTGCGGTCGAACCCGCCGGCGGGCGCCCATATTGCCTGCCATCGTTTCAACGTCTACTCCGATCCGCCCGGGGCTCACATCTACGCGGCTAACAACTATTGGGGTAAGACCGGTTTGGACACACCCGTGACTGGGTACTGGTGGTGCGCCGTGACATGGAACGAACAAAAGCGCGAGTGGACATGGGCCAGGGACTCGGTGCTCGCCACAGCCTCCGTGCTGCAAATCACCTTCACTGCGAAACGGGTTAATTGCAGTGACGCAACGCAAGTCATCGAGCTTCATGGCCAGGATTTTCAGGTCAGATCCGGAACACCTGAAGAACTGACCGCGTCGGGTCTGCTCGGGCATTGCCCGTCTGAAGAGCCCGCCTACACCAGCGACGTGATGCTCGTCCTTCAGTCTGGGGACATCATCTAGGGGAAGCCGAGCACCACCCCTCAAAACACCTTCGGCACACCGTAATACGCCACAACGTCCTGGGTATGCGGCGTCGAACTGGTCAGGATCGCATACGACCGCAGGTTCGACTTTCCCACGCACCCATCGACGCGGACGTGGATGTCCTTGACGATGACCCGGGTCTTGGCGCCCTTGAATTCCTTCGTCATCACCGGAGCGTTGATGACCGTTCCGGGCCGGATTCGGACGTCGATCGCGCCCTGGGTCGGGAAGGTGACCGACGACGTGTTGACCGACGTGCCTTCCGTGCCCCCCAACCGGATTTGATTCATCTCGACGCCGCAGCCGATCTGGTAGCCGACTTCCAGCGTCCCGCCGCTGGCCTCGCCGGTCGTGCTGCCGACGAAGGTGGCCCCGACCAACCAGTCTCGCGAACTGAGCGCAGTCGTCAACGGCGCCACGGGTAGCTGTTTCTCGTTCTCCGCCAGCACCGTGAGGGTCCTGCCGTCGGGAGTCTGTGCGATGCCCGGTGGCCCCGATGAAACGACGCCACCGTCGAGCAGCGGCGCAGCCGCCTCAGCAGGCGGTGCCGCCGCAGCGGCCGGGGCCGTCGACGCCCACGGCTGGCCGGGCGCCGGTGGCAACACCGGGTCGACCGGGTCGGCCACCGCCGGACCAGAAACAGCTACTGCCAGAAGGAAACCGGCAACTCCGCGAAGCAGCACTACACCGCCCTCGTCACGCCGAGATAGGTCACCACAGCGGCGTTGTCGTCGCCGGCACTGGTGAACGTCGCAAACGACCGGATGAACGACTGGCCGGAGCATCCGTCGACGCGGATCCGCAGCCCGGTGATCGACACTCGGGCCCAGTCGCCCTCGAATTCCTTTCGGGTGACCGTCACGTTGTTCACCCGCCCCGGCTCTAGAACGATCCGAAGCTGCTCGGACGCGTTGGCGCTGATGAAGACCGGCAACAGCGTGCCGTCGAGGATCGGAATGCCGATGCCCGGCGTAATGCCCGCCGTAGAGATCGAATGGAGGTCCGTCTGGGTAATCCCGCAGCCGATCTGATACCCCGCCTCCAGCACGCCGCCCTCGACCGCGCCGTGACCGGGGCCGGACACCGTCCCGTTGAAGACGCCGCCAACCACGTACTCGCGCGACCACGGGGTGTTGGTCAGTGCGGTCACCGGGTCGAGGATCTCTTTCGACGCCGAGACCGTCAGCACCATGCCTTCCGGGGTGGTCAGGGTTCCAGGATTCCCGGACGGTATCGGCCCGCTGGGCACCGCGGGCGGCCCCGGGGCGGTGTTGGCGGCCGGCGCAACGGCCGGCGCCGCGGCCGGAGCAGCAGGATCGGCGGGATCGGCGGGCGGTTCGGCATACCCGGCGGCGCTGGTCGCTACGGCCATCGACAGGCAGATCGCGGCCAGCGTGATCATTCGACGCAACCCCGGCACCCTCACGCAGACGGACCCTAGCAGTTCACCGGACGTTCACCATGGTTCACGGCACGAGGACGATCGACCCCGTGGTCCGGCGTCCCTGCAGATCCTCATGGGCGCGGCGCGCCTCGGCCAGCGGGTAGTGGCCGCCGACGGTGATCGAGAGGGACCCGTCGGCGATCGCGTCGATGAGTTCGCCTGCACGCCAGGAGAATTCGTCCGGCGTCCGAATGAAATGCACCAGGTTCGGCCGGGTCAGGTACACCGACCCGGCGGCGTTGAGCCGCTGCGGATCGACCGGTGGCACCGGACCGCTGGCCGCGCCGAACAGCGCCAGGGTGCCCCGCACCGCGAGGCTGGCCAGGCTGGCGTCGAACGTCGACTTGCCGACGCCGTCGTACACCGCCGCCATCCCGCGCCCGTCGCTCAACTCGCGCACCCGCGCCGCGAACTCCGCCGGGTCGTCGGGGTAGTCGAGCACCTCGACCGCCCCGGCCTGGCGGGACAACTCGGCCTTGTCCGGCGTCGAGGCCGTCGTGATGACCCGGGCGCCCAGGCTGGTGGCCCACTGCGTCAGGATCAGGCCCACCCCGCCGGCGCCGGCGTGCACCAGCAGCCAGTCGCCGGGCTGCACCTGATAGACGGATTTGATCAGATAGTGCGCCGTCATCCCCTTGAGCAACGCCGACGCGATCGCGTCAGACGGAACGGATTCGGGCACATAGGCCACCAGATCTGAAGGTGCGTAACTGTATTCGGCGTACGCTCCGACGGCGTTCGCGGTGACCACCCGGTCGCCGACGGCGATAGCGGCGACGTTCTCGCCGGCCGCCGCCACCGTCCCGCACACCTCGGTGCCGACGATGAACGGCACCTCGCGCGGGTACTGCCCCGAGCGGAAGTAGGTGTCGATGTAGTTGACGCCGATCGCGTCGGCCTTGATCAGCACCTCGTCCGGGCCCGGGGCGGGCACCGGCTTCTCGACGTACTGCAGAACCTCCGGACCGCCTGTCTGGGCAACTTCCACCGCACGCATGTCACTATCAGACCATGAAGCTGGCCCGCCCGAATGTGTTCCACCCACGGATCGTGTTGGCGTCCTGCCCCCAACTCGTCGACGGCGACGGCGACGACGACGGACTGGTCGCGGCCCTGCGGACCCGCGGCCTGCACGCCCGGTGGATGTCCTGGGACGACCCGGAGACCGAAAACGCCGATCTGGTGATCCTGCGGGCGGCGTGGGACTACGCCGAACGGCGCGAGGAGTTCCTGGCCTGGACCACCCGGGTGCGCAACCTGCTCAACGCGCCCGCGGTGGTGGCGTGGAACAGCGACAAGCACTATCTGAGTGACCTCGCCGACGCCGGGGTGGCAGTGGTGCCGTCGGCGTTCATCGAACCTGGGGCCATAGCGTCACCCGCCGATTTCACCGGCGAGGTGGTGGTCAAGCCGGCCATCGGAGCCGGTTCGATCGACACCCACCGATTCGTCGACGCCGATGCCGCCGCGGCACACGCGACGGCCCTGCTCGATGCCGGACGCTCCGTGCTGGTGCAGCCCTACGACCCGCGCATCGAGGTGGGGGAGACCGCGCTGGTGTTCCTCGGCGGTCAGGAGTCGCACGCTTTCATCAAGGGGCCCATCCTGCCGCCGCAGGGCGAACAACCGCGCCTCGACCCGTCGGGCACCTACGCCGAGGAGGCTCTGACCCCGGCAAACCCCGACGTCGAACTGTGGGAGGTGGGCCATTCCGTACTCGACGCCGCCGCGGCCCACCTGGGCATCGGCCGCAACGAATTTCTTTATGCGCGTGTCGATGTCATCGGCGAGGGCGCCGACGCGGTGCTGCTGGAAGTGGAGCTCATCGAACCGTCGCTCGGCTGGCGTCAAATCGACGAGACCAACCGCGAGCTACGGCAGCGCGACTTCGCTCTGCAGGTCGAGTCGGCGTGTGAGCGCCTCGGGCTCGGTCCGCTGTCGCATCGAGGCCCATAGCAGCGCGGTCGCTGCCGTACAGGCCGCGGCCCCGGCGACGTGCAGCGCGACCAGCACCGCGGGCACACCGGTGTGGTACTGCACCACCCCGATGAGGCCCTGCGTCAGTACCAGTCCGAGAACCGCGGCCAGCCGCCGCAGCACCCGCCGCGGCGCACCCACCGCCAGCAGCCCGGCGCTCAGGCCGACCAGCAGGCTGAAGTAGGCCACCATCAACGTCGCGTGCGCGTGCACCAGCGTGACGATCTCCACCTGAAGCCGGGCCACCGGGCGGGCAAGGCTCTTGTCGCCGGCGTGCGGCCCGGCCCCGGTGACCAGGGTGCCCGTCACCAGGGTTGCACTGAGCACCACCGCAGTCAGAACCGTCAACTGGCGCAACGGCTTCGGCACCACCGGTGTCACCACTCCGTCGTCGGGCTCGCCGATCTTGTAGTAGAGCAGGGCGGCCAGCCACACCATCGCCATCGACACCAGCAGGTGGATCGACACTGTCCACCACAGCAGGCCGGTCCGGACGGTGATGCCACCGATGATCGCCTGCAGCACTGTCGAGGCCGGCATCAGCCAGGCGTAGACCTTGATCTCGCGGCGCCGCCGGGCCCGCGTCACGGCCAGCACGGCCGCCATCGCGGTGATCACCACCGCGAAGGTGATCAATCGGTTGCCGAATTCCACCGCCTGGTGGACGAACGGAACTTCGGCGTGCGGCACCGGGGTGAAGCTGCCCGGGAAGCACTGCGGCCAGGTGGGGCAGCCCAGCCCCGACGCGGTGACCCGGACGATCGACCCGGTGACCGAGATCAGCGCCTGGCTGAGCAGCACCGCCAGCGCGATGATCTGCTGCGTGCGCACACTGGGCAGCGGAAGCCGGTCGACCAGGCGCATGAACAGACCCACGCCGGCGATCCTATCGGTCAGGTGAACCGGAACCAGCGGACCGCCGCCGCGGCCGCCACGGCACCCCAGATCGCCAGCACCGCGATACCGAACCAGTCGATGGAGACCAGCGTGGCCTGGGACAGCGCCTCGGTCAGAGCGCCCGACGGGGTCAGCCGGGCCACCCAGCCGACGGCCTTGGGGACGATGCCGGTCTCCAGCGTCAAGGCGCCCAGTCCGGCGAAGACGAACCACATCAGATTCGCGATCGCCAGGACGATTTCGGCGCGCAGTGTCCCGCCGAGCAGCAGACCCAGCGCGACGAACGTCGCGGTGCCCAACGCGATCACCGCCGCACCGAAGGCCAGTCCCGCCGGCTGCGGCCGCCAGCCCAGCGCCAGTCCGATCCCGCCGAGCAGCAGGGCCTGCAGGAACACCACCGTCACCACGGCCAGCGCCTTGCCGGCGATGATGCACCAGACCGGAAGGGCAGTGGCGCCCAGGCGTTTCAGCGCGCCGTATCGGCGGTCGAACGCCACCGCGATGGCCTGGCCGGTGAACGCCGTCGAGATCACCGCCAGCGCCATGATCGCCGGAACGAACACCGCCACCCGGTGCTCGCGCCCTTCGCCGAACGGTCCCAGCGGCAGCAACGTCAGTCCGATCAGCAGCGTGATCGGGATGAACATGGTCAGCAGCAGCTGTTCACCGTTGCGCAGCAACAACTTCAGCTCCAGGCCGTACTGGGCGGCCAGCATCTGCGGCACCCGGGCCGGGCGGGGGTCGGGCGTGAAGGTGCCCGCCGGGAATAGCGTCATTTCTTTATCCACTCTGCGCACGGAGCGTGATTCCCTCCGCCAACGTGATCTGGGCGCAGAGTCGACGCCGAAAAAGGGTCACGACCGCAACTCCTTTCCGGTGAGGTCCAGGAACACGTCCTCCAGGCTGCGCTGCTCGACACGCAGGTCGGTGGCCAGGATGTTCTGCCGCGCGCACCACGCCGTCACCGTCGCCAGCACCTGCGGGTCGATGACCCCCTCCACCAGATATTCGCCCGGCGCCGGTTCGCTGGCCCGGTAGCCCTCGGGCAGCGCCGCTTCCAGCAACGACAGGCCCATTTTGCGGGGCGCGCTGAACCGCAGCTGGTTCTCCGCACCGCTGCGCATCAGTTCGGCCGGCGTTCCGGACGCGACCGTCGACCCGCGATCGATGATGACGATCCGGTCGGCCAGTTCCTCAGCCTCCTGCAACTGATGCGTGGTCAGCACCACCGTCACGCCGTCGCGGCGCAGGCCGTCGATGAGCTCCCACACCACCAGCCGGGCGTGCGCGTCCATGCCCGCGGTCGGCTCGTCGAGGAACACCAACTCCGGGCGCCCGACGATCGCGCACGCCAGCGCCAGCCGCTGCTGCTGGCCGCCGGACAGCCGGCGGTAGGTGGTCCTGGCGGAGTCGGTCAGCCCCAGGGTGTCCAGCAGCCAGGCGGGATCGAGCGGCTTGGCCGCGTAGGCGGCCACCAGGTTGAGCATCTCGGCGGCCCGCGCGGCGGGATAGCCGCCGCCGCCCTGCAGCATCACGCCGATGCGCTCGCGCACCTTGGCGTTATCGGTGATCGGGTCCAGGCCGAGGACTTCCACCGTGCCGGCGTCGGGCCGGACGAAGCCCTCGCACATCTCGACCGTGGTGGTCTTCCCTGCCCCGTTGGGGCCGAGCAGGGCGAGCACTTCGGCGCGGTTGACCTCCAGGTCGAGGTCGGACACCGCGAGAGTCGAGCCGTAGCGTTTCGTCACCCCGCGCAGCCGGACCGGGACGGAAGAGCCAGCACTCACGGGGTCTCAGCGTAGGTGTTGGGTGCCGGCTGTGCCGCCGGCGGCTGGTCTGCGGCCGATCTCGGGGCGACGGCGAGGTCCTCGCCGCTGTAGCGCTCGTCGGTGCCGGGCACATACCGCCAGGGCAGCCGGTTGCGGGTGAGCCAGATCAGCAGCCCGACGATCAGCGCGCTGGCCAGCGTGGCGTCGAGGATCTGGAACAGCGCGAACCGGTCACCGTTGGCGGTCGGTCCGAAGATTCCGACGATCAGGGTGACGGCGACGGTCGCGATCCGGATCCGCGGCCGGGTCACCCAGGCGGCCAGCGGGATGATGGCCCACAGCAGGTACCACGGCTGAACCACCGGGAACATCAGGACGCTGGCTCCCAGCGCCACGCCGAGGCCGCCGACCGGATGCAGCCTCCCGCGCAGCACCGCCAGCAGCAGCCAGCTGACCACTATGGAAATGGCCAGCACACCCATGGCGCGGGTCAGTGACAGCACGGCGGTGGTGTGGTCGCCCAGCCCCAGCAAGATCCCGACCTGCCCGGTGGCCAGGGCCAGCAGTGTCGGCGGCGACATCCAACTGCGCACCACGTTGGCGGTGCCGAGGGTGAGCAGCCAGCCGAATCCCAGCTTGCTGGCCCATCCGACCAGGGCCATCACCGCCAGCGCCACGACGCCCATCAGCACACCGGCGGACAGGAACGCGCGAACGGTGCCGCCCCAGCGGTGCGCCAGCGCCATCGCGACGAACCCCAGCGCCAGGAGTGCGGGCAGCTTCACCTGGGACGAGAGGGTGATCAGCACGGTGCCGGCCAGCACCATCGCCAGCGGCATCCAGGTCGACCAGTCGGATCGAGTGTGCGGCCAGTGCAAAGGCCGCGGCAGCAGCGGGGCGTGGGTGTCGATCCCGCGCAGCGCGAGTTCGGCTCCGGCCAGCATGAGGCCGAGCATCAGGGCCTCGTTGTGGATGCCCGCCACCAGGTGCATGAGCAGCAGGGGATTGGCGGCTCCCAGCCATAGCGCGGCGACTTCGGCGACCCCGCAGCGGCGGGCCAATCGTGGTGTGGCCCAGACGATCAGGCCGACACCGGCGAGCACGACGAGCCGGTGACACATGACCGCGGCGACGATGTTCTCCCCGGTGAGTGCCGAGATGCCGCGGCCGATCCACAGGAAAAACGGACCATAGGGCGCGGGGGTCTCCCGCCACAGGCTGGGCACCGACAGCGTGAACACGTGGTCGAGGCCCAGTGCGGGTGCCGGCCCGACCTTGTAGGGATCCAGCCCGATCCGGGCGATCTGGCTCTGGGCGAGATAGGAGTAGACGTCCTTGCTGTACATCGGGGGGGAGATCAGCAGGGGGGCGATCCACAGCATCAGCGTGCGGTCCAACTGGGCGCGGGTCATCCGGCGTGGGCCCAGCACGAAGCGGCCGAGCATCAGCCAGGCCAGCGCCATCATCACCGCGCCGGTGGTCGTCATCGTCAGCGACACGGTCGCGATGCGCGAGGGCAGGTTGAGCACCCGCACCCCGAAGGTGGGGTCCTGCACCACCGGCCGCGCCCCGGCGCCGAGCGCGCCGATACCCATCAGAACGGTGCCGGTGGCTCCGAACAGACGGGTCCGATGCATGGCCCGCAGTTCGGCGTCGTTGAGTGGGGCGCCGACGGGCTTCTCGTCACCGTGCCAACTCGCGATCGACGAGAGTAAAGGGAGTTGCCGGGCGGCCACCACAGCACTCTATCCGCTGCACTCCCGCTCGCCGCGGTTAGTAAGGCTGCCCTTGCTAGACCGCCTAGGGGGAATTGCGACACACTGATGTTGTGAAAATCATCCCGTCCGAGTCCTCCGCGTTGCGGACTTCGGTTCAGGACGGGCACACCCGCCGCGCGATCGTCCAATTACTGCTGGAATCCGGCTCGACCACCGCTGCCGAGATCGGCCGCCATCTTGGCATTTCCGCCACCGGGGTCCGACGCCACCTCGACGCCCTGGTCGACAGCGGCGACGCCGAGGCCAACCCGTCCGCGCCGTGGCAGCAGGCTGGGCGCGGCCGTCCGGCCAAACGCTTCCGGCTGACGGCGGCCGGCCGCGCGAAGCTGGACCACACCTATGACGATCTGGCGTCGGCCGCCATGCGGCAGTTGCGCGAGATCGGCGGCGACGACGCGGTCCGCACCTTCGCCCGTCGTCGCGTTCAGGCCATCCTCGACGGCGTGACGCCCGCCGGCTCCACCGACGACGGCGCGGTCGAGGACGCCGCCGAACGGGTGGCCGACGCGCTGACCCAGGCCGGCTACGCCACCACCACGACACGGGTGCGCGGCCCCATCCAGGGCATCCAGATCTGCCAGCACCATTGCCCGGTTTCCCATGTGGCAGAGGAGTTTCCGGAACTCTGCGAGGCTGAGCAGCAGGCCATCTCGGAGGTTCTCGGCACGCATGTGCAGCGGCTGGCCTCCATCGTCAACGGCGACTGCGCGTGCACCACGCACGTGCCGCTGAGCCCGACATTCATACCGACCCCCCACGATCAGCAAGGAGCGTCAGCATGACGACCACACCTGATGTACAGCCGCTCACCCAAGAGGAGACCATCGACTCCATCGGCAAATACGGCTATGGCTGGTCGGACTCCGACGTCGCGGGCGCCAGCGCGAAACGCGGACTCTCCGAACTCGTCGTGCGCGATATCTCGGCGAAGAAGAGCGAACCGGAATGGATGCTCGACATTCGCCTGAAAGCGTTGCGCACCTTCGGCAAGAAGCCGATGCCGAACTGGGGCTCCAACCTTGAGGGCATCGACTTCGACAACATCAAGTACTTCGTGCGGTCCACGGAGAAGCAGGCCACCACCTGGGAGGAACTGCCCGAGGAGATCAAGAACACCTACGACCGGCTGGGCATCCCGGAGGCCGAGAAGCAGCGTCTGGTCTCCGGCGTAGCGGCCCAGTACGAATCCGAGGTGGTTTACCACCAGATCCGCGAAGACCTTGAGGCGCAAGGGGTTATCTTCCTCGACACCGACAGCGGACTGCGGGAGCACCCGGAGATCTTCAAGCAGTACTTCGGCACGGTGATCCCCGCCGGAGACAATAAGTTCTCCGCACTCAACACCGCGGTGTGGTCCGGTGGCTCGTTCATCTACGTCCCGCCGGGGGTGCACGTCGACATCCCGTTGCAGGCCTACTTCCGGATCAACACCGAGAACATGGGCCAGTTCGAGCGGACGCTGATCATCGCTGACGAGGGTTCCTACATCCACTACGTGGAAGGGTGTACCGCGCCCATCTACAAGAGCGACTCGCTGCACTCGGCGGTGGTGGAGATCATCGTCAAACCCGGCGCGCGGGTGCGTTATACGACCATCCAGAACTGGTCCAACAACGTCTACAACCTGGTCACCAAGCGGGCCCGCGCCGAGGCCGGCGCCACCATGGAGTGGATCGACGGCAACATCGGCTCGAAGGTCACCATGAAGTACCCGGCGGTGTGGATGACCGGCGAGCACGCCAAGGGCGAGGTGCTCTCCATCGCGTTCGCCGGCGAGGGTCAGCACCAGGACACCGGTGCCAAGATGCTGCACCTGGCGCCCAACACCTCGAGCAACATCGTGTCCAAGTCGGTGGCCCGCGGCGGCGGCCGGGCGTCCTACCGCGGCCTGGTCCAGATCAACAAGGGCGCGCACGGATCGCGGTCCAGCGTGAAATGCGATGCGCTGCTGGTCGACACGATCAGCCGCAGCGACACCTACCCCTACGTCGACATCCGCGAGGACGACGTGACGATGGGCCATGAGGCCACGGTGTCGAAAGTCAGCGAGGAGCAGCTTTTCTACCTGATGAGCCGCGGGCTGACCGAGGACGAAGCGATGGCCATGGTGGTGCGCGGCTTCGTCGAACCGATCGCCAAGGAACTGCCGATGGAGTACGCACTCGAACTCAACCGGCTCATCGAGTTGCAGATGGAAGGTGCGGTCGGATAGTGACGGGTTCAACGTTGGCAGCCATCAATAAGGGCGAGCAGTTCAGCTCCTTCGACGTCGGCGCCTTCGAGGTGCCCGGCGGTCGCGACGAGTTATGGCGCTTCACCCCACTCAAGCGACTGCGCGGACTGCACGACGGCTCCGCGGCACCGACCGGGCAGGCCGAGATCGCCGTCACCGAACAGCCCGGGGTCGCCGTGGAGACGGTGCGCCGGGGCGACGAGCGGCTCGGCCAGGGCGGTGTTCCCTCCGACCGGGTTGCCGCGCAAGCATTTTCGGCTTTCGATGAGGCGACGATCGTCACCGTCGCCCGCGGTGCGCACGTGGAAACCCCGATCGAGATCCGTGTCGACGGTCCCGGGGACGGTCGGACTGCCTACGGGCATCTGCAGATCCGCGCCGGCGAACTCGCCGAAGCGGTCGTGGTCATCGACCTGCGGGGCAGCGGAACCTACGCCGACAACCTCGAATTCGTCGTCGCCGATGCCGCCCGGCTGACGGTGGTGTGGATCGCCGACGGGGCCGACGACATGGTGCATGTCAGTGCCCAGCACGCCCGTCTGGGTAAGGATGCGGTGCTGCGCCACGTCGCGGTGACTCTGGGCGGCGACGTCGTGCGGATGGCGGCGACGGTGCGCTTCGACGCCCCCGGCGGCGACGCCGAACTGCTCGGTCTCTACTTCGCCGACGCGGGCCAGCATCTGGAATCTCGGCTGCTGGTGGACCATGCCCAGCCCAATTGCCGCTCGAATGTGATGTACAAGGGTGCGCTGCAAGGCGATCCGGAGTCCCGCAAACCCGACGCCCACACCGTCTGGGTGGGCGACGTGCTGATCCGTGCGGAAGCTACCGGCACCGACACCTTCGAGGTGAACCGCAACCTGGTGCTCACCGACGGCGCCCGTGCCGACTCGGTGCCGAACCTGGAGATCGAGACCGGCGAGATCGTCGGTGCCGGACACGCCAGCGCCACTGGGCGTTTCGACGACGAGCAGTTGTTCTATCTGCGCGCCCGAGGAATCCCCGAGGAGCAAGCCCGGCGTCTGGTGGTGCGCGGCTTCTTCGGCGAGATCATCGCCAAGATCGCCGTGCCGGAGATCCGCGACCGCCTGACCGACGCCATCGAACGAGAACTCGCCATCACCGAATCGAAAGCTGACCTATGAGCACCGAATCAACACTGCAGATCAAGGACTTGCACGTCTCCATCACCACCCCGGACGGCACCGACAAAGAGATCCTCAAGGGCGTCAACCTGACGGTGCGCTCAGGGGAGACCCATGCGGTCATGGGCCCCAACGGATCCGGCAAGTCGACGCTGTCCTATGCGATCGCCGGCCACCCCAAGTACACGGTCACCTCGGGATCGATCACCCTCGACGGCGAGGACGTCCTGGAAATGAGCGTCGACGAACGCGCCCGCGCCGGCCTTTTCTTGGCCATGCAGTACCCCGTCGAGGTTCCCGGTGTGTCGATGTCGAACTTCCTGCGCACCGCGGTGACCGCTGTGCGCGGCGAGGCGCCCAAGCTGCGGCACTGGGTCAAAGAGGTCAAAGCTGCCATGTCCGACCTGGACATCGACCCGCAGTTCAGCGAACGCAGTGTCAACGAAGGCTTCTCGGGAGGCGAGAAGAAGCGTCACGAGATCCTGCAACTGGGCCTGCTGAAGCCCAAGATCGCCATCCTCGATGAAACCGACTCCGGGCTGGACGTCGACGCACTGCGCGTGGTCAGCGAAGGGGTGAACCGGTTCGCCGAAGCCGAGCACGCCGGCGTGCTGCTGATCACCCACTACACCCGCATCCTGCGCTACATCCACCCTCAGTTCGTGCATGTCTTCGTCGACGGCCGGATCGTCGAGTCCGGCGGACCGGAACTGGCCGACGAGCTTGAGGCGAACGGCTACGTGCGGTTCGCCACGGCTGCGTCGGCCACCCACTAGGCGGTCAGGCGATGACGGCCACGATCGGTGCCGAGCTCGATGTCGAGCGGATCCGCGCTGACTTCCCGATCCTCAAACGGGTCATGCGCAGCGGGAATCCGTTGGCCTACCTGGATTCCGGTGCGACGTCGCAGAAGCCGCTCGCGGTACTCGACGCCGAACGGGATTTCCTGCTGACGTCGAACGGGGCGGTCCATCGCGGTGCCCATCAGCTGATGGAGGAGGCCACCGACGCGTTCGAGCAGGGCCGGGCCGACATCGCCGGCTTCGTCGGCGCCGCCTCCGACGAGTTGGTGTTCACCAAGAACGCCACCGAGGCGCTCAACCTGGTGTCGTATGTGCTGGGCGACAACAGGTTCGGCGGCGCGGTCGGTCCCGGCGACGTGATCGTCACCACCGAACTCGAACACCACGCCAACCTCATTCCGTGGCAGGAATTGGCCCGGCGCACCGGCGCGACGCTGCAGTGGTTTCCCGTCACCGATGACGGCGAACTGGACACCGACCAGGTCCGCTTCGACGAGCGCGTCAAAGTCGTTGCCTTCACCCATCATTCGAACGTCACCGGGACCGGCGCACCCGTCGCTGAACTGGTCCGCCGCGCCAAGGAAGTCGGCGCGTTGACCGTCCTGGACGCCTGCCAGTCGGTGCCGCACCAGCCGGTGGACCTGCCGTCACTCGGGGTGGACTTCGCCGCGTTCTCCGGCCACAAGATGCTCGGCCCCACCGGCATCGGGGCGCTCTACGGACGGCGCGAACTGCTCGCCGCGCTGCCGCCGTTCCTCACCGGCGGGTCGATGATCGAGACCGTCACCATGGAGTCGGCCACCTACGCCGCGCCGCCGCAGCGCTTCGAGGCCGGCACCCAGATGATCTCCCAGGTCGTCGGATTGGCCGCTGCCGCGAGGTATCTCGACGCGATCGGCATGACCGAGGTGGCAGCCCACGAGCACCGCCTGGTCGCCGCGACGCTCGAAGGCCTCGCCGAGATACCCCAGGTGCGCATCATCGGCCCGGCGGACCCCGCGGTGCGCCGTTCCCCGGTCGCCTTCGTGGTGGACGGGGTGCACGCGCACGACGTCGGTCAAGTGCTCGACGACGAGGGTGTCGCGGTCCGGGTCGGGCACCACTGCGCCGCTCCGCTACACCGGCGACTCGGCGTGGCCGCCACCGTGCGGGCGTCGTTCGCGGTCTACAACACCCTCGACGAGGTGGACCGGCTGATCGCGGGAGTTCGCCGTGCGATTAATTTCTTCGGGCGGACCTGAGCCCGTGAGAATGGAACAGATGTACCAGGACGTCATCCTGGACCACTACAAACACCCGCATCACCGCGGTCTGCGCGAGCCCTTCGCCGCCGAGGTGCAGCACGTCAACCCCACTTGCGGCGACGAGGTCACCCTGCGGGTGGCTCTGTCCGACGACGGGGAGCAGGTCAGCGACGTCTCCTACGACGGGCAGGGTTGCTCGATCAGCCAGGCCGCTACCTCGGTGCTGGCCGACCAGGTGATCGGCCAGACCGTCGGTGACGCGCTGAAGACCGTCACCGCGTTCACCGAGATGGTGTCGTCGCGGGGGACCATCGAGGGCGACGAGGACATCCTGGGCGACGGTGTGGCGTTCGCCGGGGTGTCGAAGTATCCGGCGCGGGTCAAGTGCGCACTATTGGGCTGGCTGGCGTTCAAAGACGCGCTCGCCAGGGCATCCCACCGACTGGAGGACAGATGACCGACACTGACACTGTTTCAGAGGAATTCCTCGCCGATCTCGAGGAGGCCATGCGCGACGTCGTCGACCCGGAACTGGGCATCAACGTCGTCGACCTCGGTCTGGTGTACGGCATCAACGTGGCCTCGGCAGAAGACGGGGCCGGAAACGTCGCGATCATCGACATGACGCTGACCTCGGCGGCCTGCCCGCTGACCGACGTCATCGAAGACCAGGTCCTGACCGCGCTGGTGGGCGCCGGTCTGGTCAATGAGATCAAGATCAACTGGGTGTGGAACCCGCCGTGGGGCCCGGACAAGATCACCGACGACGGCCGCGAGCAACTGCGGGCGCTCGGCTTCACCGTGTGACCTAAGGCAGCTTGCGCACAATCAGGTCTTTGATCTCGGCGAGTTGTTCATCGACGGAGCGAAAGCCATCGCGCACGCGTGCAGCCCAACTGTGCGCTCGGTTATCCACAGCCCCCGCGGGAACACAATCGCGCGCCCAGACGTTTGGGCAGGCATGGCTACCCGTGACCTCACCGCCGACGATTTCAACGACACCATCGCCGGCAACGACATCGTCCTCGTCGACTTCTGGGCGTCCTGGTGCGGTCCGTGCCGCGCCTTCGCGCCGACCTTCACCAAATCCTCCGAGGCGCACCCCGACATCGTGTTCGGCAAGGTCGACACCGAGGCGCAGGAGGAACTCGCCGCCGCCGCCGAAATCCGTGCCATCCCGACCCTGATGGCGTTCAAGAAGGGCCAGCTGGTGTTCAACCATGCCGGCGCCCTGCCGCCGGCCGCGCTGGAGGACCTCATCGCGCAGGTCCGTGGCTTCGACATCGACGCCGCGATCGCCGAGTCCGGCGAAGTCGTCTGAGCCTCTGAGCGCCGCGCACGCGATAGCGTGCAGCGATGACTGAGTCCGGCTCCTTCGGCCCCTTCGTTCGTGTCGACCGGCCGCGTCCGCACGTCGCACTGGTCACCCTCAACCGGCCGGAGCGGATGAACTCCATGGCGTTCGACGTCATGGTCCCGTTCCGCGACGCCCTGGCCGAACTGAATCACGACAACGACGTCCGGGTCGTCGTCCTGACCGGGGCCGGACACGGCTTTTCCTCCGGCGCCGACCACAAGTCGGCCGGCGCGGTGCCGCACGTGGCCGGCCTGACCCGGCCGTCGTACGCGCTGCGCTCCATGGAGATCCTCGACGACGTCATCCTGGCGATGCGCCGGCTACACCAGCCGATCATCGCCGCGGTCAACGGCGCAGCCATCGGCGGCGGGCTGTGTCTGGCGCTGGCCGCCGACATCCGGGTGGCCTCGGCGGACGCCTACTTCCGCGCCGCCGGGATCAACAACGGCCTGACCGCCAGTGAACTGGGACTTTCCTACCTGCTGCCACGCGCCATCGGCTCATCGCGGGCGTTCGAGATCATGCTCACCGGTCGCGACGTCGACGCCGCCGAAGCCGAACGGATCGGCCTGGTGTCCCGGCAGGTGCCCGCCGACGATCTGCTCCCGACCTGCTTCGACATGGCCACCCGGATCGCGTCGTTTTCCCGGCCCGGCACCGAACTGACCAAGCGCACGTTATGGAGCGGACTGGACGCCAGTACCCTGGAAGGTCATATGCAGGCCGAAGGCCTCGGGCAGCTCTACGTGCGATTGCTCACCGCCAATTTCGAAGAGGCGGTTGCCGCGCGCGCCGAGCAGCGCGCCCCGGTCTTCACCGATGAGAAGTAAGCCTCCCGGAAGCGACAGGAGCAGCACGCCGTGATTACCGCTACGGACCTCGAGGTCCGCGCCGGCGCGCGCACTCTGCTGCTCGCCGAAGGGCCGGCCCTGCGCGTGCAACCCGGCGACAGAATCGGCCTCGTCGGCCGCAACGGCGCGGGCAAGACCACCACCATGCGGATCCTGGCGGGGGAGGGCGAGCCGTATGCCGGCACGCTGACCCGCACCGGCGAGGTCGGATATCTGCCGCAGGATCCCCGCGAAGGCGACCTGGAGGTGCTGGCCCGCGACCGCGTGCTGTCCGCGCGCGGCCTGGACACCCTGCTGGCCGATCTGGAGAAGCAACAGGCGGTGATGGCCGAGGTCGTCGACGACGACGCCCGCGACAAAGCCATCCGCCGGTACGGGCAACTGGAGGAACGCTTCGCCGCACTCGGTGGCTACGCCGCCGAGAGCGAAGCCGGGCGCATCTGCTCCAGCCTCGGCCTACCGGACCGGGTGCTGACCCAGCCGCTGCGCACGCTGTCGGGCGGTCAGCGCCGCCGCGTCGAACTGGCCCGGATCCTGTTCGCGGCCAGCGAGTCCGGCGCCGGATCGGATACGACGCTGCTGCTCGACGAACCCACCAACCACCTCGACGCCGACTCGATCACCTGGTTGCGTGAATACCTGCGGGCCTACAGCGGCGGCCTGGTGATCATCAGCCACGACGTCGCACTGCTCGCCGAGGTGGTCAACCGGGTGTGGTTCCTCGACGCCGTCCGCGGTGAGGCCGACGTGTACAACATGGGCTGGCAGAAGTACCTCGACGCCCGTTCCACCGACGAACAACGCCGTCGCCGCGAACGTGCCAATGCCGAGAAGAAGGCCTCGGCATTGCGGGCGCAGGCCGCGAAGATGGGCGCGAAGGCCACCAAAGCCGTTGCGGCGCAGAACATGTTGCGCCGGGCTGAGCGGATGATCGCCGAACTCGACGCCGAACGGGTGGCCGACAAGGTGGCCAAGATCCGGTTCCCGACGCCGGCCCCCTGCGGCAAGACCCCGCTGATGGCCAGCGGATTGACCAAGAACTACGGCTCGCTTGAGGTGTTCACCGGCGTCGATCTGGCCATCGACCGCGGGTCACGGGTGGTCGTACTCGGCCTGAACGGCGCCGGCAAGACCACGCTGCTGCGCGTCCTGGCCGGCACCGAGCAGCCCGACTCCGGCCAGATCGAGCCCGGGCATGGTTGCAAGATCGGGTATTTCGCCCAGGAGCACGACACCCTGGACAACAACGCCACCGTCTGGGAGAACATCCGCCACGCCGCCCCGGACACCGGCGAACAGGATCTGCGGGGGCTGCTGGGCGCCTTCATGTTCAGCGGTCCGCAACTCGACCAGCCCGCCGGCACGCTGTCCGGCGGTGAGAAGACCCGTCTGGCGCTGGCCGGTCTGGTCGCCTCGACGGCCAACGTCCTGCTGCTCGACGAGCCGACCAACAACCTGGACCCGGCATCGCGTGAGCAGGTGCTCGACGCGCTGCGCAGTTATCAGGGCGCGGTGGTGCTGGTGACCCACGACCCGGGCGCGGCCGAGGCCCTGGAACCGCAGCGCGTCGTCCTGCTGCCCGACGGCACCGAAGACCACTGGTCCGACGACTACGCCGAACTGATTGAGTTGGCCTGACCGCAGATGTACACACCGCGGCCGTTCGCCGTCGACGACGCCCTCGCCGCTGAACTCCTGCGCGGCATCGTGGTTGGGCAGTTGGTGACGGCGACGAACGCCGGGCCGATGGCGACGCTGCTGCCGTGGGTGGTCGACCTCGAGAACGGCGTTCTGCTCGGCCATGTCGCCCGCCCTAACCCGCAATGGAACACCCCGTGGCTCGGTCAGGCCATGGTGCTGGTCGAGGGTGTCAACGGCTACGTCTCTCCGTCCTGGTACGCCGGCAAAGTCGAGCACGGCCGGGTGGTTCCGACGTGGAATTACGTGGTGCTGCAGGTGATGGGCGAACTGATCATCCACGACGACCCACAGTGGGTCGATGCTGTGGTCCGCCGCCTTACCGATCGTCACGAACAGCCGCGGTCTCAGCCTGAATGCACCGATGCGGTAGCAGCGCGTAGTGGGTCGTAACAGCGAAATGCCCTGTCGCGGTGGGAGAATGAGATTTCTTGAGGATCAAATTCGACCACGTTGAAGGGCATTTCGTAGATGCAACTATCTCACAGCC
>CAIRCP010000104.1 GCA_903877095.1 uncultured Actinomycetes bacterium
AGAAAGCGGGCCCTCCTCGAAAATTTGCTGGATGGTTATAAGGGACCACCAGCATCGAGGAAGGCCCGCCCTCAATGGCGGAGCCACACAGTGAGCACTTTCGATGAGCAGAACTGAGCAGTTTCAATGAGCGCCGTCAACAGCAGCCCCCGGCGGCTCAGCCGGCCGATTTCGTCCATCGTTTGTCCCCTGTCCGCCGTCATGCCGTCTCACGGATTCGACGCCGAAACTCGCTGGGCCGCAGGCCCGTCCACCGGGTGAAGGCGTGGGTGAAGCTGGCGGTTTCGGCGTAGCCCAGTTGCCGGGCGATCGTCTCGATCGGGGCGGTGCCGGCCAGCAGTTGCTCGGCGCGGGCGCGGCGGGCTTCGGCGATCAGATCCCGGTACGACGTTCGCTCGTCGGTGAGTTTGCGGCGCAGGGTCCGCGGGTCGAGATGCAGTTCGTCGGCGATCATCTGCATCGACGGGAAGTGGCGCTGATCGTGCAGTATCCGGCTGCGGACCTGCCCGGCGACCCCGACCCGGGACAGCCGTCCGTCCAGCAGTTCCCGGCACTGGCGCTCGAAAACCCGAGTGGTGTTCGGATCCGCTTGTGGCAGAGCCACATCGAGGCTGCCCCGCGCGCCGGCGATCCGGTTGACCGGCTGGTTGGGGCGCACATCGGTGGTCAGCGACCAGGTCTGCGCCAACCGCTGTGCGCGCCGTTCGTCAAGGGTGGTCTCCACCCAGTCGACACGGATCGGGATGTTCGCGCCCGCCAGCACCGCCGCTAGTCCGGCCAGATCGCGTTCAACGATGAACGGACGGATGTCGGCGGGGATGTCGGAGTCGTCGGCGAGGACGTACTCGCGGGCGGCGTCGCCGTCGATGGAGAACCGCACGTGTGACGGCAGCAGCGCCTGGTACGGCAGGATCCGTTCGAATCCTTCCCGGACGGTTGCGCTGGTGAGGAACGCGAACCCGACCACCCCGAGTCTGCCCAGCGTGCTGAAGCCCCCGACGTCAACGCCCAGGCCCGGCCGATCCCCCAGGCGGCGGACGATGTTGGCCACCACGGTGAATTCCTGATGCGCCCAGATCTCGGCGGCTTCGTCATCCAGGGTGGCCTCGGTGAGTCCCGTGCCGGCCAGGCAGTCGGTGACCGAGAGGGAATCGGCCACCGCCTGGGTCATGATTCGCACGCCCTCGGTTCCGCGGGGCACCGCCCACATCGGTACGCCTTGCGGGACCGCCCGCACTGGCACCGCGAATCCGGGCATTGCCCGAAAATATCAAATTCATGCCCGGTTGGGACATTAACCTGCTGATCCTGCTCGCCTACGGTGAGACGATGCCGTCCTCCGCTATCGCCACGGTCGCTCCTGAGCGTGATCTGACCCTGGGCCTCGCCGACGAATTGCAGGCACTCTACGACGAGGCCCGCGCGGCGATGGGCGACGCCGACCTCGAACACATCCGGGCGGTGACGGCCTACGGGCAGGCCATCAACGCTCGGCGACTGGAATTGCTGCGCGACGGCGGACCGCGTGCCATCGCCCGCGCCACCGTCCTGGAGATGCTCTACCGGCTGCTGCAGTTCTCCGAACTCGGCCACAACATCCTGCACGGCACCTACGACGACCTGCCGGGCAACGGTGACTATCACTCGGACCGCTACCAGTGGGATTTCAACGTCGACCCCGCGCAGTGGAAGGTCATGCACCACGAGGGCCATCACCCGAACACCAACATCGTCGGCAAGGACCACGACCTCGGCTACAGCATCCTGCGGGGTCAGCCGGCCCAGGACTGGTTCGGCCATCACGCGCTCCAGGTGGGTCTATTCGCCGCGATCTCACCGCTTTTCATCCAGTTGGCGCCGTTTCTCATCGCCAACATCACCAGACAGGTTGATGGCAGCAGATTTTGGTCGCGCGATACCCTTCGGGCGCCGATCCGGATCGCGGTGGCGGACACCAAGCGCCGACTGGTGACCGAGCCGTTGTCCGTGGGTCCGCGATTCCTGCCCGCGATGGTGGCCAATCACGTCGGCGGCGTCGCCGGCTACCTGTCAGTGCTGTTCCTGGTGGCGATCGAGCACCATGCGGGGGAGACCGAGGTCTTCACCGACCCCGGACCCGGCGAGACCCGCGACGACTACTACCGGCGCCAGGTCCGCGGTACCCGCAACTTCGAGCGCATCGCGAAGCTGGACGCCGCGCTGCAGCGCATCCTGGAAGAAGAGGTTCCCTACGACAATCGCCCCGACTTCCGGATCTTCTACGGCGGCTTGGACACCCACATCGAGCACCATCTGTTTCCCGATCTGCCGCCCAACCGGCAGCGCGAAATCGCCCCGCGGGTCAGGGAGATTCTGGCTCGACACGGCTTGCCTTACCACGTGACACCGCTGGGAGAGACGGCCTCGCTGCTGCTCAAGGCTCTTACCGGATTATCGGCCCCGGTGGGTGAACGGGAGGCCGGCCACCCGCTGATGCTGCTCAAGCGGCCCGCGGGCCTAGCCCGGCGACTGGCGTCGGGCATCCGCTACCGCGCCCTGCCGGACGCGCCCTACCTCGACAAGCCGCGGTGGTACAACGTCCCGGTGCGGGTAGCCGGCACCCGCCGGATGGCCGGGGGACAGGCGCGGCTGATCCGGCTGGAGAAGCCCCGCGGCTGGGACGACGTCTGCTGGGACCCGGGCGCCTTCATCTCCCTGTGCGTTCAGGACGGTGACGATGTGCATATCCGTCAGTACAGCCTCGTCAACGACAGCGACGGATCCGACACGATGGACATCTGCGTCAAACGGGTGGACGGCGGCCGGGTCTCCAATCTGCTCAACGACGGTGTGCGCGCCGGCTCGTACCTCACGGTGCTGGGCCCGCCGGTGTCGACGGGCGGGCTGGCCACCCCCGAAATCCCCGCCCGCGCTTTGTTCGTCGCGGGCGGGGTGGGCATCACACCGATCATCAGCCAACTGCGCAAGCTGGCCCGCAGCGCCGACCCCAGAGACGCCGTGCTGCTGTACTTCAACCACGACCGCTCCTCGGTCCTCTTCGCATCCGAGATCGCCGAACTCGCAGCGCTGCCCGGAATCACCGTGCACGTCTTCACCGGGCAGCGCCCGTCGGCGGAAGTGCTCTCCGAACTGGTTCCAGACCCGGCCGTACGGGAGACCTTCGCTTGCGCGCCAGGGGGTCTCGTTGAATCGGTGCGGGGCTATCTCGCCGATCTCGGCCAGGCGCCGGACCTTTTCCACACCGAGTCGTTCACCGCGCCCGAGAGGAGTCGGCCCGCCGATGACGGCAGCCGCTACGTCGTCACTTTCGCGCGGACGCGTAGGACCGTCGAAATCGACGGAAACACAACGCTTCTTGAGGCCGCCAACCGGGTGGGAATCCGAGT
The DNA here is from genome assembly GCA_903877095.1 of uncultured Actinomycetes bacterium. Classification (GTDB taxonomy): domain Bacteria; phylum Actinomycetota; class Actinomycetes; order Mycobacteriales; family Mycobacteriaceae; genus Mycobacterium. The sequence continues at coordinate 3,387 of CAIRCP010000104.1, forward strand.
GCCGACGGGTTGCCGAAGCGGCCTGTGCCGGGCCTGCGTGACGCCCAAGCTCACCGGCGTCACGCAGAAGGACAGCGCAAAGCCATTGGAGCGCATCACCGTCTGTGACAGTGTGGCGTGCTCGGATATCGAACTCGACCTGTAGGCCCTTCAGCAGCACTTGCCCTTGGCCGCATGCTCGGCCAGATCGTGATGCTGCGTCGGGTCGATGGCCGTGACTTCATCGACGACGCGCTTGAGTTGGTAGGCGCCGTTGATGGTGATCGCCTTCAACGCATCGTCGAGGGTTACGGCCTGGTTGGCCCCATGGACGTTCCCGCTGATCGTCCTGCGCGTCACCGTCTGCGCGACGTTGAGCAGTTGGTTGGGCGGCGTTACCGAGCCGTCGTTGTGGTAGCTGGGCTTGACGCCCGCCTTGAAGGCGTCCCGAACCCGCTGCCATTGTGCGCCGTACTCCGGGGCGAACATCGTTCCGTCGAGCAGGTCGCCCCAGTAGATGTACTGGAACGGGCTGAGTGAGCAGGTGACGCCGAGTGCCGCGGCGCGCTCGAACTGGTCCCGGCGGGCTGCACCCAGATGCTCAACGCGCCAACGGTGATCGGAGCCAAGCAGATTGAACTTCGCCAGCGCCCGCGCATATGCGTCGAGCACGACGTCGAAGCCGACGTCGCCATTGCAGTGGAACGCCACCTGATACCCAGTCGGAACCAGTTCGTCGAGAGGATGAGGTCGGTCGCCATACACCCTTTGATACCGGATTGCCGTTCACCGGGGTGGGCCGCCGCGCCACCTGAAGTTGTCGACGTATTTGCCCATGTCCTGAGCGATCTGCAGATTGGCGGGCGACGGCAGTGTCCGCAGAAGGCCGCCGCCGGCACCTGGGAGTGACAGGCGGGACACTGCTGAGTCGGCCCGGCATCGTTGGTGCTGACGCTCATCTCAGTTGGGACTGCATCGGACGCTGTTGCGAGATGACGCCGCCGCGCTGCATCCTGCTCTGCAATGAACGTCGACCCCGAAGAGTTGACCCGGCGATGGCGACAGTCCTGGCCGGAGTGTCCGCCCCTCGGTCAGGTGTTGCGCCACCGCGTGCCCGACCGCTGGGTGCGTTTCCATACGCTGCCGTCCGGCCGACGTTTTCCCACAACCGCGGCCGAATACCAGGAGGTGTTGCACCGCTACAACACCGTGCTTGCAGATCTGGTGGACGAATCCCGCTCTGCAGCAATCTATCTCGTCACAGTCGAGTACGGTTCAGGCGACCTGGCCGCGGGGACGGAGCCCATCCACGTCGGACTGCATCGAGGTGCCGTCGCTTGGATGCGTGCGGCCGATCCCGCCGACCCCGATCTGGCCTACCAGCTTCATGTCAGCCGCGAATCCTTCACGCCAGGAGGTCTCGACGGTCTGCTGCGCTACGTCGCCGAGGACCGGACCTCCGATGTCGTCATCGCCGATGATGCGCTGTGCTGGTTGTTTTGCCCGTACGACGGCGGCATGGACGTAATCGCACCGTCGATCGGGCAGCGAGATCGCCTCGCCGAGCGGTTCGCTCCGTGGCTGTCGGAACGGGCCGACGGCCTGTGAGTCGTCAGCCGAAGACCAATACCGCGGCGCCCTGGGCGGCGGGCGGGCGGATCCATCGCCACCTCGACCTCATCGGGATTCATGACACCGCGATGACGAAATCACCCAAAGAGTCGATCGCGGTCGCCGGCGTGATCACAATGAGTTCAACGGGCCCGCCGCATTCATCCCCCTAGTGTGTTCGGCGGGCCCGTCTGCCGCTCTCAGGCCGATCGGCCCCCGTCGACTATCAGCGACGACCCGGTGATGTACGACGCCTCGGGAGAGGCGAGAAAGGCGATCGTCGCCGCGATCTCGTCGGCGTCCGCCACCCGCCCCATCGGCACGTTCGACAGGATCTCTTCCAGCGTCGCCGGATCGTCGAGGTAAGCCTCGGTCATCGGAGTGCGGACGTAGCCCGGGCAGACGGCGTTCACCCGGATGTCCCGCGCGGCCCAGTCGATGGCCAACGTCCGCGCCAGCAGTACCGCCGCCCCCTTGGAGGCGTTGTAGTCGGCGAAGTGCGCCTCGGTGGCCACCGCGTTGACCGATGACACCAGGACGATCGCGCCTCCGTCGGTCATCCGGCGTGCGGCAGCCTGACTGGCCACGAGCAGGCCGCCGACATTCACCTCCATGACCCGGGCGAAGACGGCGGGGTCGAGGTCCAGTGCGTCCTTACCTTCACCGTCGATTCCCGCGGCGGCGACGAGTACGTCGAACCGGCCGGCAATCGCCAGTACCGCGTCGGCTGCCTCGGCCATCGCGGCGGGATCGGTGACGTCGGCGACCCGGCCGGCGACAACCGGCTCCAATTCTTCGTGGCCCGCCCATTCGGCCGCCACGGCCTGGCACAGAGCCTGCTCTGCCGCAACGACTTTGGCCGGTGTGCGGCCTACCAGCACCACCGAGGCACCCTCCGTCGCAAGCCGGCGGGCCGCGGCGAGGCCGATCCCGGAGGTGCCCCCGGTGACCAGCACGCCGCGGCCACGGAATCGACGTCCGTCACCTAATGCCATGGGCGCCAACGGTACCGCTCACCCGTGGCTGGCGGGCGCGCAGTCGACCGCCATGCTGCCGTCCGAGGCGCTCGAGCCGGTGGCGGCGCCCACCTGGCCGGCCCGGGTCAGCGCGTTGGGGGCGGTCCCGTCCTGGCCGTCGGTCATCGGCATGCTGGTGCACTGGCCGTCTGCGGTCGGCTGGGCGTTCGCGGTGGCTGACTCGCCAACCACCATGCTGCCGAGGATGATTCCCGCTGCCACCAGCGGTCCCGACAGCGATGCGGTGAGCTTCCGTCCGATCGTTGTGCTGTTCATGGCTCCTCCTGGGTCGTTCCCGACCGATCACTTCGGTCTGACTCGACTATCCGGGACACCCGACCACGAGACTGTCCGCCGGGTGAACCATTCCCGAGGTGACGCCGGTGTCCGCCGATCGGGGGACAGCAGGGCACCCGAGCGCGGAGCGCGACAGTCAGGCTTCCGGAGCGCGGAGCGCGACAGTCAGGCTTCCGGAGCGCGGAGCGCGACAGTCAGGCTTCCGGAGCGCGGAGCGCGCGACAGTCAGGCTTCCGGAGCGCGGAGCGCGACAATCAGGAAGGAGTGAGGAGCGCGACGGCCTCGGCCTGATGGTGGCCCTGCCAGAGCCATTGCCAGTCCCAGCCCGCCTCGCGTGCGGCGGCGAAGATCGCCTCCCGGTCGGCGGGGAAGTCAAAGGTACTCATGTGTGTGACGATCGCCTCGCGGGCGTCGTCGTCGATAGCACACCAATCCCGGCGGATCCGGTCGGCGTAGCGCGAAACGTAGTCAGCCCGCGTCTCACCCGGTTCCCGAAAGACGTCGACCCACACGAAGGCGCCGTCCGGCCGTACGGCCCGGCGCAGGTTGGCAAGGAACACAGCCTTGTTCTCGTCACTGAGATGGTGCAGTACGAACGAGGCGTGGACCAGATCGACATCCTGCTGCGTGGCGATGAACGTGCTGACGTCGGCGTGGTGAAACGAAATGTCGAACGGAGCCCGCCCCAGTGCCACCTCAGCCAGGGGCAACACCTGTTCGGTGAGGTCGACGCCGATGTAGGAACCCAGCTCCAATCCGCCGAAGACCGGCCCCATCAATGCCAGGTCGCCGCAGCCCAGGTCGAGCAGGAGGGCCTTGCCGCGGCGCTCGGGATGCTGCTCCATCCATGACCGCAGCGCCTCCGTGCTGGCTGTGGTGATGCCGCGATGTTCCATCCAGTCGTGGTCGACGACGTCTCGGTAGGTCCGCCACTGCTGCTCGAAAAAGTCCATCTGGATCTGCACCTCTCCTCGGCCCAGAGCCTAACGCGGCCGTGATGCGAACCAGAAAGATCCCCCACGCTACGGCAGGCCGGCGAACGGAATGACTTCGACGACTTACCGGCGGCTTGTTGACCACGGCATCGACTTCGAATCCGGCTGAGCTGATCCCAGCAGCGGCACTTGAACTCAATGCGACATAAAGCCCTTCGCCGCAACACCTTCCGCAGCGACAGTGGGGCTCAACGATTTCGTACCACTAGCCTCAAGGACGCCCGATGTCTGAAGCTGTTCTCCAATCGCCGCTACTGATCGACGCGCCCCCGGATCCCGGACGCCGGTTGCGCGGCAATCTCGGCGTCGCCTCCATCGTGTTCATGGTTGTCGCCGCGGCCGCACCCCTCGGCGTGATCGGGGGAGTCGTTCCCCTCGGAATCGCCCAGGGTAACGGTGCGGGCTTTCCGGCGACGTTCATCGTGGCCACCGGAACTTGCGCGTAGCCTGGCCGACGGATCCCTGACCGAGATCGAGATCGCGTGGAGCGATCCCTTCGGGCACGCCGCCGGCAAGCGGATTCCCGCCGGGCAATTCGTGAGCAGGGCGCAACACGGGTTCGCCTTCTGCGAAGCCGCGCTCGGGTGGAACCACGACGGCACGGTGATCGACTCGCTGACGGCGACGAACTGGGACGACGGCTATCCCGACGTCCATGCCGTCCCGGACCTCTCCACGTTCACCCGGCTGCCGTGGCGTCCGGCGGCCGGCCACGTGATCTGCGACATCCGGCGCGCGGGCGGGACGGCCTCGCCGCTGGATTCCCGCGGGGTGCTGCGACGGGTCCTGGCGCGTCTGGAATCGTTGGGCTTGACCGCGAAAGTCGGCGTGGAACTGGAGTTCTACCTGCTCAACGCTGACGGATCACCGATCCAGGACGACATCCACGCCTATTCACTGCAGAACGCCAACGGTCTGGAACCCCTGATCTCGGATCTGTCGGACACGCTGCGGGCCTTCACGCGTCTTGAGGGGGTACAGACCGAGTACGGTCCCGGCCAGGTCGAGACCAATCTCGTCTACACCGACGCTCTGGCGGCGGCCGACGACAGCGCGCGGCTGAAGTACGCCGCCAAGGAAGTGGCCCGCCGGCACGGCAAGCTGGCCAGCTTCATGCCCAAGCCGTTCTCCGCGCACTCGGGAAGCTCTGCACACCTCCATATTTCGTTGTGGCGAGATGGGGAACCGGCATTTGCCACCGTCGACGGCGAAGAGAACGACCTGGCGCAGTTCGCGATCGCCGGACTCGTGGAACATCTGCCGTCGATCACACTCTCCGGTGCGCATTCGGTCAACGCCTACCGGCGCTACACCCCGGACTCCTTCGCCCCCGACTCGGTCAACTGGTCGCGCGACAACCGCAGTGCGGCAGTACGTTCCCTGCTCGACGAGTCCCCGGAGGCCACCCGAATCGAACTGCGCTCGGGCGCCTCGGACGCCAACCCGTACTGGTTGGTGGCCTCGGCACTGGCGGCGGTGGTCGCAGGAATCGAAGCGGGCAGGAGGCCACCCGCCGCCGGCATCGGAAATCTGTACGGCAAGGGGTCGCCGCTACCCGATTCACTGGGCACGGCCTGTGCGCTGGCAGCGCAGGACGACACCATCCTGGAGATCCTCGGCGCCGGTTCGGTGCTCGACTTCATCACCATCGCCCGCAGCGAGTGGCAGGCATATCTCGGTCAGGTCAGCGACTGGGAACGCCGACGCTATCTGGAAACCTCATGAGCGGGCTCGTGTCTGATCGCCGGCAGAGCCGGCCGCGATTCGGCGTCTGGGCGCCCGTCTACGGCAACCACGGCGCCCGCCTGCACCCGCTCGATCCCCCCGACGCGGGATACCGGCGGACCCGTGATCTGTTGGTACGCGCCGAGCGGGCCGGGTTCGACGCCAGGGGCGGGAGAACGACGCCGACGAACTCGCCCGGGTCGCGGTGATCGTCGCCGAAGCGCAATTGGTCGCTGAGCGTCTGTCGTTGGCGGCCGCCGAGAAGCTTTTCGACACCGGCGGAGCATCAGCGACCGCACGGACCCTCAATCTCGATCGCCATTGGCGCAACGTCCGGACGGTGTCGGACCCACAATCCGTTGGCCTACAAAGCGTTTGTGGCCGGCGACTACGCCGTGAACGGCGTGTGGCCACCTGCCAACGGGTACTTCTGAGACTCCCTGACCCGCCCGACCGCGGACCGCTCAGGCCGGACGCGCGACGTCAATGCGTTGCGCCAGTCGGGCCAGCGAGTTAACGACCATCGGAATGGTGGCCGGCTCAGGTTCGGCAATGGCCGGAGTCGGGTACGCGCCGGTGTGCCGGCCGAGGTGACCGGCGATCACCCGAATAGCGCCGTACTGCAACAAGCCCACCGCCATCACCGGCCACAGTGCTGCGCAGGCGGCGACGGCCACGAGGCGAAGGGCGTCACCGCGCAGAGCCTGCGCGCAGCCAATAGTCAGGGCGGCGAGAAGTCCGACGGCAACCAATCCGTAGATCATGAGCCACTGCATCGTGAACCTCCTGCTAGCAGGTACTTTCAGAGTCCACGACGTAGCTGGCAAAAGCGCGCACGCTCGCTGACACGTCGCTGATTTGTTACTAGGGCGTGTCTCCCGAATCGGTAGTGCCGACGCGGGAATGTATGACGGCGCTGGCCAGTAGGACACCGCCGAGGTAGGTCAGGGCGTACTTGTCATATCGGGTGGCGATGCCGCGCCATTGCTTGAGCCGGTTGAAGC
>CAIRCP010000105.1 GCA_903877095.1 uncultured Actinomycetes bacterium
ACCCGATATGACAAGTACGCCCTGACCTACCTCGGCGGTGTCCTACTGGCCTGCGCCGTCATACATTCCCGCGTCGGCACTACCGATTCGGGAGACACGCCCTAGAAGGTTGGGGGCGGGAGGGCAGCCCTCACGTAAACGGCCGGCTCACCAGCGTCCAGTGATTACCAACCTCGCTACGGCTGTAGACAAGCTGGGCAAGAAGCGATTTGGCCATCGCCAAGCCACGTCCCCGCTCGGCGAGTTCGTCGGGCATCTGCACCGCGTCGAGGTCGATGCCGGGATGCTCCCCGTCGTCGGTGAAGGCCACTTCGACGTGGTTGGGAAGTACCCGCATCTGCATCTGCACCGTCGCGGCGTGGATGCGTCCGGCATGCTCGATGATGTTGGCTGCAATCTCGGCGACCGCGATCTCGATCTGGTTGCGGACGCTCTCGGGCACCCAGGTCGCCGATGCCCACGCCGCCTTGAGGGCGTCGGCTATCACCGCGAGGGCGTTCGGCCCGCAACTCGTCTTCAGGATCGGTGTCTCAGCCAAGGCTTTCCTGGAGTTCATTTCCTTGCCGTCAAATTATTGCCGACCGCGTCACGGGACGCGCGATTTGCGCATAACTTTCTGATGAAGAGCGCTTTGAAACTTTGCCGAACACGTCGCTGCAGCCCCGGTGCGGGCACCGCGTCCCTATCGCAACGATGGGTTACTGCGCTCTGTTAGCGTCGCGGTGTCATGACGCCTTCGGTAGCCCATCGAGCGACGGCGATCATCGGTGGCGCCCGGTGATCGAGTTGCTGGACCGTTATCTCCAGTGCCTGCTGAGCGGTACAGGAGCCGATGTCGCGGTGATCTGGAGCCGCGCAGAGCAGGCGGAGGCCGGCTCGGTCGTCTGCAGCCACCCGGCAGACCTCATTGCGGCCGGTGCCGCCTGGCCGTTCGCCGATCCCGACGCCTCAGCGGCGATCCACCGCGATCCCGCGGCGCTGGCCGCCCTGGTTCCCGAGTCGGTGCGGCTGAAAATGCGCAGGCCCCCGGCGGCTGCGATGTCCTTGGCGCTGAACGATCCGGAACTGGTTCTGCTGGTGATCTGGTGCGACGACCCCGACCAAGGCGAACTCGGCGAGGATCTGCAAAGCCTGATCGCGGACGAAATCAGCTACGCCGCAAGCGGTCTGGAGCGTCAGAACCGGCTCAGCCGGACAGTGGAGCGTCTCCAGGCGGTCATCGACGATCTCCGTCGGGCCGCCGACACACGCTTCCGGCGGTCGATGGACAACGCGGCGGTCGGCATGTGCCTCGTCGCACCGAATGGCGACTTCCTCGAGGTCAACGCCGCCCTGTGTGACCTCTTCGGCTACGACGCTCAGACGCTGACCGAGAAGACCTGGCAGGAGTTGACCGCTCCGGACTTCCTGGAGGCCGATCTGCGAAACGTCACCGACGTCCTGGCCGGGCGGATCGAGAGCTACCGGATGCTCAAGCAGTTCATCCACGCCGACGGCAGGCGGATCTGGGGTGACCTCTCGGTGAGTTGTGTGCGCGACGACGACGGGCGGGTCGAGGTCTTCGTCTCCCAGATCGTCGATGTCACCGCCACCATCGAGGCGACGCATCGCTACCGGTTGCTCGCCGAGAACGCCAGCGACATGGTCGCCCATGTCCGCGACGGCCGGTTCGTCTGGGTATCGCCCTCGGTGCGCGACATCCTCGGTGCGACGCCGGAGTACTGGATGGGCCGGGATGTGCGCGAGATCGTTCCCGACGATGCACTGTCGATCTTCGAAGGAGCCCCCGACACGGTCATCTCCGGCGGGGTGTTCCGTCGCAATGTCCGGGTGAGGTCGGTCGACGGCGTCATCCACTGGACTCATCTGCACGCCAAGCCCTTCGACGACGCCGACGGCCGCCACGACGGTGTCACCGTCGCACTGCGCCTGATCGACGACGAAGTGGCGGCGCAACAGCAGGCGGAGGAAGCACGCCGGCAGCAGGCCATCGCCGACGCCCGCTACCGGCGGTCGATGGACACCGCCGCCATCGGCATGTGCCTGCTGGCTCCCGACGGTGCGTTCTTGGAGGTCAACCCGGTGCTGTGCGCAATGCTGGGCTACGACGCCGAGACGCTGACCACGTTGACCTGGCAGCAAGTGACCGCAGCGGAATCGCTGTCCGTGGGCGACGAGGAACGCCGCGCCGTCTTCGAGGGCCGCCAGGATTCCTACCGGATCGTCAAGCAGTACCTCCACGCCGACGGCAGGCGGATCTGGGCGGACGTGTCGGTGAACTGTGTCCGCGACGAGCACGGGCAGGTCGAAGGGCTCGCCTCACAGATGGTCGACATCACCGCCGAGGTGCAGGCCCGCGAGGAGCTTGAGCGCAGCGACGAACGCAACCGCACCCTCGCCCGGAAGCTTCAGGAGCAGACCGAGCGACTCGAAGCCGAACTACGAAGCGCCGCTGACTATTTGGCGACGATCATGCCCCGCGGCCTGAGCGGGACGGTGAACGTGGTGTCGCGTTACCTGCCGTCGCGCGAACTCGGCGGGGACTGCTTCGACTACACCTGGATCGACGACGATCACCTCCTCGTGTACCTCGTCGACGTGTCCGGCCACGGCATCGAGCCCGCGCTGCTGTCGGTGTCGGTGCACAACTTGCTGCGCTCCGGGTCGTTGGGGATGGGCACCATGCTCTCGCCGGCGGAAGCGCTGACCGCCCTCAACCGCCTGTTCCAGATGGACCAGCAGGGCCATCACTACTTCACCATCTGGTACGGCGTCTACCAGGCATCCACCCGCACCCTGCGCTACGCCAGCGCAGGCGCACCGCCGGCGCTGGCGTTCCAGCCGGATCACGAGGTCGGCGTCACCGTCACCGAATTGTTCACTCCGGCAACACCTATCGGAATGTTCCGCGACAGCGTTTTCACCTCGGAGAACTATCCGGTGCCCCGTGGCTGCCGGCTCCTCGTCTTCAGCGACGGCGCGCACGAACTCGCCCTTCACGAGGGACGGCTGATGATGCTGGCCGACTTCAAGGACCTGGCCACCCGGCGGGCCGCGTTGTCACACTGGTGGATCGACGACCTCGTCAACGAACTGCGGGCCCTCACACCGACCCATACCTTCCAGGACGACTGCTCACTGATTCAACTGACCTTCGACTGACGAGAATGGTGTCGCGAGAAGCGACGTTGCGCGGCGTTACCGCGTCCCGACATCGACCAGCACGCCGCCGTCAGGCGTGGTACCCAACGTCGCTCCAGGGTGCGGCGCGGGATGAAGGTGCTGGCTCCCATCCCGGCGGCCAGCGTCTGCGGTGTGGTCGCGGCGGCGGTGGCCCGCGCGGTGGCGGGGTCGAGCAGCGCAGTCTGGAACGCGGTCAGGTTGGACAGCGGCAGAAAGATGTTGGCGTTGGTCAGAAAAAGGTCGACAGGTTCTGCGGGCGGGTCCATTGCCGCCGCCAGGCCGACGGCGATCATGGCCACGCTGCTGCCGCGGTCGTGCGCCAGCATTCGGTACCCCGAGAGGTGCCACACCTCGGTGATGGCGTGCACCAGCAGCCGTGCGTCGTCGTAGAGCGAGTATGCGTACGGTTCGGCGGGTTTGTCCGACAACCCATAGCCCGGGAAGTCCAGGACGTAGATGTCGAAATCCCCGCCGAGTTCCTTTGTCAGAGCAAAGAAGTCGATGCTCGACGTCGGGAAACCGTGCACCAGCACCAACGCAGGAGCACCCGGTGTGCCGCAGCGCCGGGCGAACACCGACACTTCCCGTCCCTCGTTGGCGGCGGTGGTCGACCGCCAGCGCAGTTCGGTGCCGCCGTCTCTCCACTCCGCGAAGACGGTCACGACGGCGGCACGTCCCGCTCGATCTCGTCGAGCCACACCCGCGCACCCATGTCCGACGGCGCCCGCCAGTCCCCGCGCGGGGACAGCGAGCCGCCGTGGGACACCTTCGGGCCGTTGGGAAGTGCCGAACGCTTGAACTGACTGAACGAGTAGAAGCGCTGGGCGAACACCGTCATCCAGCGCCGGATCTCAGCCAGCGAGTAGGCCGGTCGCTTGTCCGGCGGGAATCCGGGCGGCCACCGGCCAGTGTCCGCATCGCTCCAGGCATGCCAGGCCAGGAAGGCGATCTTGGCCGGACGGAAGCCGTAGCGCAGCACCTGGAACAACGAGAAGTCCTGCAGCGCATAGGGGCCGACCTTGGCCTCGCTGCTCTGAACCTGCTCGCCGGCGGCGGCGGGCACCAGTTCGGGGGTGATCTCGGTGTCCAGCACCGACTGCAGGGTCTCACCGACCTCGTCGTCGAACTGGCCCGAGCCGATGACCCACCGGATCAGATGCTGGATCAGGGTTTTCGGCACGCCGGCGTTGACGTTGTAGTGGCTCATCTGATCACCGACACCGTAGGTGGACCAGCCCAACGCCAATTCGGAGAGGTCACCGGTGCCGAGCACGATGCCGCCGCGCTGGTTGGCGATCCGGAACAGGTAATCGGTGCGCAACCCGGCCTGGACGTTCTCGAAGGTGATGTCGTAGACCTGCTCGCCACGAGAGAAGGGATGCCCCATCTCGGTGAGCATCAGGGTGGCCGTCGCACGGATGTCGATCTCCTCGAAGGTCACCCCCAGGGCTTTCGACAGCCGGATCGCGTTGTTCTTGGTTCGCTCGCCGGTGGCGAATCCGGGCAGGGTGAACGCCAGGATGTCGCTGCGCGGGCGGCCTTCCCGGTCCATCGCCTTGGCGGCGACGATCAGCGCGTGCGTGGAGTCCAGCCCACCGGACACCCCGATGACCACTTTGGGGTAGTTCAACGCCCGCAGGCGCTGCTCAAGGCCGGACACCTGGATGTTGTAGCCCTCGTAGCAATCCTGCTCCAGTCGGATCGGATCGCTGGGGACGAACGGGAAACGCTCGACATCGCGCATGAACCCGATGTCCCCCGACGGGGGTCCGAGTCGAAAACCGATGCGCCGGAAGGAATCCAGACTGCTCTGGTGGTGTCGGCGGTTATCGTCGAACGTGCCCATCCGCAGCCGCTCGGCGCGCAGCAGATCGAGATCCACATCTGCCACCGACCGCCGGTCGCCCTTGGGGAAGCGCTCCGATTCGGCGAGCAGACGGCCGTTCTCGTAGATCATCGTCTGGCCGTCCCAGGCCAGATCGGTGCTCGATTCCCCTTCCCCGGCCGCGGAGTAGACGTAGGCCGCGAGGCAGCGTGCAGATGCCGAGCGCGCCAACAGCTTTCGGTCCTCGGCACGCCCGATGGTGATGGGGCTGCCGGAGAGGTTGGCCAGCACGGTGGCGCCGGCCAGTACGGCCTGCGCACTCGGCGGGACCGGGACGAACATGTCCTCGCAGATCTCCACGTACAGCACCAGGCCGGCGACGTCGTCGGCGGCGAAGAGCAGGTCGGGTCCGAATGGAACCTGGGCACCCAGCAGAGAGATCGTTCCGCGCATGTCGTCGCCCGGCGCCATCTGGCGGCGCTCGTAGAACTCCCGGTAGTTCGGCAGATAGGACTTCACCGCGACGCCGAGCACCCGGCCGCGGTGGATGACGGCGGCAGTGTTGTAGATGCGGTGCAGGTGGCGCAGTGGCGCACCGACCACCAGCACCGGCAGCAGGTCAGCGGAGGCGGCGACGATGTCGCCCACTGCGGCTTCCACCGCGTCCAACAGGCTGTCCTGCAGCAGGATGTCCTCGATGGAATACCCCGACAACGTCAGTTCGGGGAACACCGCCACGGCCACCCCGTCGTCGTGGCACTCCCGCGCGATCCGCAGCACCGACGCGGCGTTGGACGCCGGATCGGCCAGCACCGTGTGGTGTGTGCAGGCAGCCACCCGCGCAAACCCGTGGGAGTAGGCCGAGTAAAAGTCCACGCCCTTCATTGTCCGACACCGATGCCGCTACCGTGTCGGCATGCGCGTCATTGTCGTCGGGGCCGGACTGAGCGGACTGGCCGCCGCGCGGCACCTCACCCGGCGCGGCGTCGAGGTCGTCGTGCTCGAAGGCTCAGACGGGGTGGGCGGACGGGTCCGCACAGATCTCGTCGACGGCTTCCGCCTCGACCGAGGCTTCCAGCTCTACAACCCGGCTTACCCCGAGGGCGCTCGCGTCCTCGACCACCAGGCGCTCGATCTCAAGACCTTCATCGCCGGCGCCCGGATCGTGGTTGAACGGGCCGGGCGGCGGCGGGTGGTTCGGGTCGCTGATCCCCGGCGTCAGCCTTCGTGGGCGGTGCCGTCGGTGCTGGCGCTGATCGGTTCCCCGGTGGCGACAGCCCGCTTCGGGTCCTACGCCGCCTCCCGTGTCGTCCGGTCTGTCGCAGCGCTGCAGCGCGATCCCGACGTCACGAGCGAGGAGGCGCTGCGCCGGGCCGGGGTGGACCGCGCGCTGATGGAGACGGTGCTGCGCCCCTTTCTCTCCGGGGTGTTCCTGGAGTCTGAGCTTTCGACGTCACGACGCTTCCTCGACGTGGTGCTGAAGTCCTTCGTCCGGGGTACCCCCGGCGTCCCGGCCCTGGGCATGCAGCGCATCCCCGAGCAGCTGGCCACCGGTCTCGACGTGCGCCTGGGCCATCGGGTCGGCGCGGTGTCGGCACACGGCGTCGACGTCGTCGACGGCGACGCCCGCTCGGCCGACGCGGTGATCGTCGCGACGGATCCGGCCACCGCGGCACACCTGCTGCCCGGCGTCCGCGCACCCGCGGCGAATGCGGTGACCACCTGGTACTACCGGCCCGATTGTGCGCCAGGCGAACTCGCCGACGGTCAGGCCGTCCTCCTGCTCGACGCCGCACGGCGCGGACCGCTCGTCAACACCGTGGTGATGAGCCACGCCGCACCGGACTACGCCCCGCCGGGCAGCGCGCTGGTCGCAGCGTCCGCGCTCGGCGCGGTGGCGAACCCGGAGCAGGACAGGGCCATTCGGGAACAGCTTGCCTGGCTGTACGGCGTGCCGACCACCAGGTGGGAACTGATCGCGAGTTACCCCATCCCCTATGCGCTGCCGGCGATGGCGGTGCCGTTCGAGCTGCAACGCCCGGTGCGCACCGACAACGGGGTATATGTCGCCGGTGACCACCGCGACACGTCGTCGATCCAGGGCGCCTTGGTCAGCGGCCGGCGGGCCGCTCAGGCGGTGCTGAAGGATCGTCGATAGCCGCGTGCCGGGGTTTGGGACAGCCGGGGATCGGGCTACCTGACCAGCGTTGGCCTACCGAAGCGTGTCCGCACACCCGGTGAGAAGAGTGCGCGAAGGCGTTCACCGGTGGGCTGCACACCGCTGGCGAGCAGCAGGTCGTCGTCGAGTTCGACGATCTCCGCAGAACGCAGCGGCCAGGGTTCATGTTCGTTGGGCACCCACCAGGTCCGGCCCGCCACCCGGGTGTGAGCCCCCCAGCGCGCGGTCAGCCAGGTCTCCAGCGGGGACGGCTCGACGACCTCCCCGACCACGATGCTCAGTCGGCTGCGCAGTCCGCGCTGGGGCCAGCGCCGCGTGCTGGAATAGGTGATGCGAGAGCCGTTGCGCCGCAGCCGCATTCGGGCTCAGGTATAGGGGATGCCCAGGCCCAGCCGGGTCACCGGAACCACCGCCAGCCGGCTGGTTTCCAGCGAGCGGTAGAGCACTCCGTGCCGCCCGGCGTCGTCGCACGAATAGAGCCGTATGTTGGTTTCGGGAAACGAACCGAAGTAGGGCACCGGCGGGGACCCTCCCAGTCGGATACCGCTCATCACAAATGGAACCAGCGCAACGTAGGTCATCCCGTCGGCGAAGACGTCGGGACGAGTCCCCTCAGGAAACAGGTGTCTTACGTCGTCTGGGCGGACCGGCCAGTGCACGAAAGTCAGATCACTCCACTGCTGGTCGAATACAGCAGGCAAACGCAGCGGCGGGGGCAGGACCGGGAATCCGCTCATATCGGCCATGGTGACCATCACAGCACGTCGATGTCGGGCCCGGCGCCGTCGGGCGGCCCTGGCCTGCGCGCGGGTTCGACCCGCTGCCCTACCCTCGTGATGTGGACGCCCCCGAACTCGTCGCGCTGCTCGCCGGCCGGCGGATCGCGGTGCTGACCGGAGCCGGGCTCTCCACCGACTCCGGCATCCCGGACTACCGCGGCCCGGACTCCCCTCCGGCCAACCCGATGACGATCCGGCAGTTCACCACCAGCCATGACTACCGTCGCCGGTACTGGGCCCGAAATCACCTGGGCTGGCGGCACATGGCGGCGACCGAGCCCAACGCCGGCCACCGCGCACTGGCCGCTTTGGAGCGAGCGGGCGTTGTCACCGGGGTGATCACCCAGAACGTCGACCTGCTGCACACCAAGGCCGGCAGCGCTGTAGTGATCAACCTGCACGGCACCTACGCGCGGGTGATCTGCCTGGACTGCCGCCACACCATGTCGCGGGCGGCGCTGGCCGAGTTGCTGGAGGCCGCAAACCCGGGGTTCGCCGAACGCGCCGAGAAGGTGGGCGGCCTGGCGGTGGCGCCGGACGCCGACGCGATCGTCGCCGACACCGACTCCTTCCGGTTCATCGACTGCCCATCGTGCAGCGGGATGCTCAAACCCGACATCGTCTACTTCGGCGAGTCGGTCGCCAAAGAGGTTGTCGATCAAGCGTATTCGCTCATCGACTCCTCCGAGGCACTGTTGGTGGCGGGCTCGTCGCTTACGGTGTTCTCCGGCTATCGGTTCGTGCGGCACGCCGCCGCCCACAGAATTCCGGTTGCAATCGTCAACCGCGGCCCGACCCGCGGCGACGATCTGGCCACCGTGAAGGTCGAGGCCGGGTGCTCGCCGATGCTGACACTGCTCGCCGAAGAACTCACCGGGATCAAGCGGGGCATGAACTAAGGTCGTGATCCATGTCAGAACAGGACCGGATGTCGCTGGTGGATGGAGTGACCGCCCTGGCCGTCGGCCTCGGCCAGGCGGTCATCAAACCGGTACTTCCCACCCCCGGCCCGGCCACCCAACGCTGGGGCGTGGGCGTCGGCGAGATGGCCGCGAGCCTGCCCAAGCTGCCGGGCCTGGTCCGCGGAATCGCCCGCCAGCTCAACCAGTTCGGCTCGGTGGTGGTCAGCCCGGGCGGTATCGAGTTCGACGGCGACGAAGTGGCCTGGTCGAAGGTCACCGAGATCCGCACCCGCCGTCTGCTGGGCTACCTGTTCACCGATGCGGTCACCAAACAGGTGGACCGGCTGCCGGTGTGGTGGTTTCCCGGGCGCGCGCTGGTGCTCAGCGGACTCACGCACACCGCGCTGACCGCCGTCGCTCTGGCCGCCGACCTGCAACTGGATCGCGGCATCTTCACCGTGTACATCCCCGCCGAGGTGCGCTCGAAGGGCGTTCTGTGGGGTGAACGGCAGATTTCCCCCGGGATACCGGCCGCGCTGGTGCTGGCCGACCCTGCCGTCCGCGACTGCGTGGAGGCGACGGCAAAGGCCCACGGGGTGCCGGTAATCCCCGCCCCCGACGACGCACTGGAAGCGGCCGCCCAGCGCGCGGCGGTGATCCGCGGCGCGGTCAGTCAGGTGATGGCGATGGCGGGCGCGCTCGCCGGTCAGGCCGGAACCAAGTCGTCGGCGTGAACCGCCGGCCGGCGTAGCTCGGCCGGCAGATCCGAGGTGGAACGGCCGGTCATGGTCGCCAATTCCGTTGCGTCGTAAGCGACGACGCCACGGCCCACCATGTCGCCGTCGGGTCCGTGCAGTTCGACGACGTCGCCGCCGAAGAACCGTCCGGACAGCGCGGTGATGCCGGCGGGCAGCAGCGAGCGGCGCTGCTTGACGACGGCGCGCACCGCGCCCGCGTCCAGCACCAGGGTGCCCGACGCCTCGGCGGCGTACCGGACCCAGAACCGGCGGGCCGACATCCGAGCCGGGCGGGGGGCGAAGACGGTGCCCACCGACGCGTCGCTGAGTGCATCAGCCGCATCAGCCGCAGCGGCCAGCAGCACCGGAACCCCGGCGTCGGCGGCCAGCAGCGCCGAGGACAGCTTGGAGGCCATCCCGCCGGTGCCCAGCCGACTGCCCTGTCCGGCGACCACGCCGTCGAGATCATCGGGTGCTGCGACGTCCGCGATGAACCGGGCCGGCTTGTCCGCCGTCGCCTTGCGCGGATCGCCGTCGTAAAGGCCGTCGATGTCGGACAGCAGGACCAGCGCGTCGGCCCCGACCAGGTGGGCCACCAGCGCCGACAGGCGGTCGTTGTCCCCGAACCGGATCTCGTTGGTGGCCACGGTGTCGTTCTCGTTGACGATCGCCACGGCGTGCAGCGCGCGCAGCCGGTCCAAGGTGCGCTGGGCGTTGGTGTGCTGGACCCGCTGGGAGATGTCGTGCGCGGTCAGCAGCACCTGCCCGACCGTGCGGTGATAGCGGCCGAACGCCGCGCTCCACGCGTTGACCAGGGCGACCTGTCCCACGCTCGCCGCTGCCTGCTTCGTCGCAAGGTCGGTGGGCCGCTTGGACAGACCCAACGGCTCGATCCCGGCGGCGATGGCTCCCGATGAGACGATCACGACGTCGGTGCCGGCCGTCATCCGCGACTCGATGGCATCGGCGAGCGCGGCCAGCCGGGTGGCGTCGAACAGACCGGAGGGGTCGGTCAGCGCGGTGGTGCCGATCTTGACGACGACGCTGCGGGCGGTGCGGATGGCCTCCCGGTGCTCACTCACTCGTCGTCCCCGGACGCACGACCCTCCCCAGAATCACGGCGGAGCCGACGAGCTTCCTTGCGTTCGGCGGCGCCGATCCGGTCGTTGCGCTCCAGCCGGAGGTCGGTGCCGCGGCCCGACGGTGTGACGTCGACCCCGGCGGGCGTCTGCGGCTCCCAGTCGAACGTCATATCGCCGATCGTGACCGCGCAGCCGGGCTTGGCGCCGAGCTTGAACAGCGCATCTTCAACGCCGAGGCGGGCCAGCCGGTCGCCGAGGTAGCCGACGGCCTCGTCGTTGACGAAGTCGGTCTGGGCGATCCAGCGCTCCGGGCGGGTGCCGCGCACGATGAAGCCGCCGGTGTGGTGCGGGTCGGCCTCGACGGTGAAACCGCTGGCGTCCACTGGAATCGGACGGATCACCGGACGGCGCGCCACCACCGGCGGCTGCGCGGCACGGTACGCCGCCACCATGTCCCAGAGCGCGAATATCAACTCGCGCAGGCCCTCCCGGGTCACCGTTGACACCTCGAACACCGGCCAGCCGCGCATCTCGATCTCCGGGCGCACGAAGTCGGCGAGCTCGCGGGCTTCGGGCACGTCGATCTTGTTCAGCACCACCGCGCGCGGCCGGTCGGCGAGGTCGCCCAGGGTGGAGTCGCCCTGCAGGGTGGGCCGGTAGGCGGCCAACTCCGCCTCCAGGGCGTCGATGTCGGAAATGGGATCACGGCCAGGATCCATTGTGGCGCAATCGATCACATGCACCAGTACCGCACAGCGCTCGATATGGCGGAGGAAATCCAGACCGAGCCCGCGGCCCTCCGCGGCACCGGGGATCAGGCCGGGCACATCGGCAACCGTGAAGGTGTGCTCGCCGGCCGACACCACCCCGAGGTTGGGCACCAGCGTGGTGAACGGGTAGTCGGCGATCTTGGGTTTTGCCGCGGAGATGGTCGACACCAATGACGACTTGCCCGCCGACGGAAAGCCGACCAGCCCGACGTCGGCGACGGTCTTCAGTTCCAGGGTCAGGTCGCGCGCCTGTCCCTTCTCGCCGAGCAGGGCGAATCCGGGGGCTTTTCGGGCACGGGAGGCCAACGCGGCATTTCCCAGCCCGCCCCGGCCGCCTTCAGCGGCGTCGAACCGGGTGCCCTCACCGACCAGATCAGCCAGCAGACGGCCCTGCTCGTCGAGTACCACCGTGCCGTCCGGCACCCGGACTTCGTGGTCAGCCCCGGCGGCGCCGTCGCGATTGCTGCCCTGGCCCGGCTTGCCGGACGGCGCGACGACATTCGGGTGGAAGTGGAAATCCAGCAGGGTGTGCACCTGAGGATCGACCACCAGGACCACGCTGCCGCCGCGACCGCCGTTACCGCCGTCGGGTCCGCCGAGGGGTTTGTACTTCTCGCGGTGCACCGACGCGCAACCGTTACCGCCGTTGCCGGCGCGGGCGTGGATGACGACGCGGTCGACAAACCGGGGCATCAGGTAACTCCTTCGAATGTAACGCGAGGGCGGGATATCACTCGCGAATCCGCCACCGCGTTACAGTCGCGAGGCCTAGGCCTCCGGAGCCGATCCGGCGGCGACGCTGGCCCCCGGGCGTGCGATGCGGACGATGTTGACGACCTTGCGGCCGCGCTTGACGCCGAACTCCACCGCGCCGGGCGCCGTGGCGAACAGGGTGTCGTCACCGCCGCGACCGACGTTCACGCCGGGATGAAAATGAGTACCCCGCTGGCGGACGATGATCTCGCCGGCCTTGACGACCTGCCCGCCGAACCGCTTTACGCCGAGCCGCTGGGCATTGGACTCGCGACCGTTGCGCGAGCTGGAAGCGCCCTTCTTATGTGCCATGTCAGTCGCGCTCCCTACTTGATTCCGGTGACCTTGAGCACCGTCAGCGGCTGACGGTGACCCTGCCGCTTGTGGTAGCCGGTCTTGTTCTTGAACTTGTGGATGCGGATCTTCGGGCCCTTGGTGTGCTCGAGGATCTCGCCGGTGACCGCGACGTTCGCCAGTTCGCCGGCATTGGTGGTGACGGTTGCGCCGTCGACCAGGAGCGCAACCGGCAGGGACACCGAGGCGCCCGGCTCAGACTCGATCTTCTCGACCTTGACGATATCGCCGACGGCGACTTTGTACTGCTTACCACCCGTCTTGACGATCGCGTAGGTGGCTGTCTGGGCTGCCATCATTCCTCTTCCAGGTCGGCGACGCGGGCGTCGCAGTGTAGCGGGCACGCGCTAGCTGTGCTCAAGTGCGCGAGCGGGTTTGTGGTGCGGGACGCGCCGGGTTACCGGGCCGTTCCACTGCCGCCGGCTGTGCCTGGCGACAACTGCTCAAGGGTACGTGACCAGCATGGGAGGGTCAAACCGGCCCCCACCACTATTGATCCAGCGTCGGCGGGCCGGCTGGCCGGGCGGCGGCGCGGCGACGGGGACGGCGGCCGGCGACGGCTGGCTCCGGTGCGGGGACCGCGTGACTCTCGACGGGGTCAGCCTCGGGCACGACGCTGACGATCTCCAGTGAGTCGTCCTCCTCGATTTCGTCGTCGTCGATGGCGTCCTCGTCGACCTCGTCGAGTTCGTCGTCGTCGTCGTCTTCGTCGTCGTCGTCTTCGTCGTCGTCGTCGTCTTCGTCGTCGTCGTCTTCGTCGTCGTCGTCTTCGTCTTCGTCGTCTTCGTCGTCGTCTTCGTCGTCGAGGTCCTCGTCGTCTTCGTCTTCGTCTTCGTCGAGGTCATCGTCCTCGTCGAGGGCGTCGGCGAGGTCCAAGCCGGCGGTCGCCGGCACCTCGCCCTCAAACTCCTCGACGAGTTCGTCGCCGATTTCCTCGTCGGACTCGTCGTCGTCGCCCTTGGCCGCGGCCATCGCCCTGAACATCGGGTGCTCGCCCGGGACGTGGACCGGGACACGGACCACCGCCGGCTCCTCCGCCTTGCCCCTGCGGCCGCGCCTGCTGCGGCGACTGCTGCTCGGTTCGGTCTTGCGCGGCGGTGCCGACGATCCGTGGTCCATCGGGTCGGCGTGCAGCAATATCCCGCGGCCGCTGCAGTGCGAGCAGGTACTGGAGAACGCTTCGACGAGACCCGTGCCGAGCCGTTTACGGGTGAGCTGAATAAGGCCCAGTGAGGTCACCTCGGAAACCTGGTGACGAGTGCGGTCGCGCGCCAGCGCCTCGGTGAGACGGCGCAGCACCAAATCCCGGTTGGACTCCAGCACCATGTCGATGAAGTCGATGACGATGATGCCGCCGATATCGCGCAGCCGTAGCTGACGCACGATCTCCTCGGCGGCTTCGATGTTGTTCTTGGTGACGGTTTGCTCGAGGTTTCCGCCCGCGCCGGTGAACTTGCCGGTGTTGACGTCGACGACCGTCATCGCTTCGGTCCGGTCGATCACCAGGGTTCCGCCCGAGGGGAGCCAAACCTTGCGGTCCAACGCCTTGGCCAACTGCTCATCGACGCGGTGCACCGCGAACACATCCGGGCCCGACGGGCCGCCGGCCGGCTCGTATTTGGTGAGTTTCGACAGCAACTCCGGCGAAACGGAATTCACATAGCCGGTGATGGTGCCCCAGGAGTGATCACCGGACACGATCAAGCTGGAGAAGTCCTCGTTGAACAGGTCGCGAATCACCTTGACCAGGACGTCGGGCTCTTCGTAGAGCGCCACGGCCGCACCGGCCCTGTTGCCCTTGATCCGCTCGGCTTGCTCGGCGATGTTGTTCCAGTGCTCCTGCAGGCGCGTCACGTCGGCGCGGATGTCATCTTCCTTCACGCCTTCCGACGCGGTGCGGATGATGACGCCGGCGTCGGCGGGCACCACCTCGCGCAGGATGTCCTTGAGCCGTTGGCGCTCGGTGTCTGGCAACTTCCGGCTGATCCCGGTCGACGACGCCCCCGGTACGTACACCAGATAGCGGCCGGCCAACGACACCTGGGTGGTGAGCCGGGCGCCCTTGTGGCCGACCGGATCCTTGCTGACCTGCACGACGACGTAGTCGCCGGGTTTGAGGGCCTGTTCGATCTTGCGGTTGGCTCCGCCCAGGCCTGCGGCCTCCCAGTTGACCTCACCGGCGTATAGGACCCCGTTGCGGCCGCGGCCGATGTCGACGAACGCCGCCTCCATGGAGGGCAGCACGTTCTGCACGATGCCGAGATAGATGTTGCCCACCAGCGAGGCCGACCCGGCCGAGGTGACGAAGTGCTCGACGACGATGCCGTCCTCAAGGACGGCGATCTGGGTGTAGAGCGCCCCCTCATGCGGCGGTTCGGTGCGGACCTTCTCGCGCACCACCATCACCCGGTCGACCGCTTCCCGGCGGGCCAGGAACTCCGCTTCGGTCAGGATCGGCGGGCGGCGGCGGCCCGCGTCGCGGCCGTCGCGCCGGCGCTGCCGTTTGGCCTCCAGCCGGGTGGACCCGCTGATGCCCTGGATCTCGTTGGACTCGGAGCGCTCGGCTTTGGTGCGCGGGGCGCGTTCGTGCACGACGGTGTTGGGCGGATCGTCCGGCGAGGCTGCCTCACCGTCCTCCCCACCGCCCGTCCGGCGGCGACGACGACGGCGACGGCGGCGGGTGGCACCCTCGCCGTTGGGCGACTCCTCGTCGGCGGCATCATCGCTATCGCCCTCGTCGGCGTCCTCGGCGGTGTCGGAATCGCCGTCGGAAGCCGGCCGTTCCTCGTCGTCGTCGCCCTCGCCGCCGGCCTGCTCACCGCGCCCGCGGCCACGGCCCCGGCGGCCACGTCGGCGGCGGCGGTTGGCCGGCCGGTCGGCGGCGTCGCCGTCGGACTCGTCGTCCGCCTCCACGGCGTCGTCCTCGTCGATGTCGACGGGGGCGGTGACGACCGGCTGGGGTGCGACGAACAGCGGCATGTAGGCCGGATGCTCCACCGTCTCGAGGGTGTGCGACACCGTGGAGTGGTCTTCCAGGATCAGCCTGGACTCGGGCTCGGACTCGATGATCACCGCGGCGGTCGGATCCAGGAAGGTCAGTTGCGCAACCGGCTCCGGCGAGCTGAACACTGCCGGCGCCTCGACCGGCTCTTCGTCGGCCGGGGCGTCCACCCGCTCCTCGTCGGCCGGGGCCGGCACGGCCGGCTGTGGATCAACCGACGCCGGCTCGGCATCGGCGGCCGCCAGAACATCGCGCACCCGGATGGCCTCGGCCTGGTCGACGCTGGAATGCGCGCTTCGGGACCGTCCGTCCAACTCGGCCAGAGCGTCGAGAACCCGCTTGCTGGTGGTGCCCAGCACCCGGGCGAGGGAGTGAACCCTCAGCCGGTCGGGCAATTCCCCCTCCACAGCGGGCGGTTCCCACTGCGACGGGGATTCGGATTGATCCTGGTTGCGATCATCATCGGCCACGTAATCTCCTCAAGCCCCCGGGCGCGTCCAGCGACGCGGCCACGCGAGGGCTTCCGCTATATGCCCGGGCGGCGCCCGGGCTTGTCAATAGGTCTCGCTCCGACGGATTCAGGAGAATCCGTTCAGGGCTGAATGACGGCTGTTGACGGTCGGCGCCGCACCGCAGGCAGCGGTGGTCGCGCACGTCGAAGTCTCATTCCGGCCGCCCGTTGCCGGCCGACCGTGTTCAGTATCCCATACCGCCGACGGGTGCGGAGCGAGCTATCGGATAACGGTCAGATGCCGGAGAACCACGCGGTCAGACGCCTGGGAACCAGAGTGCGATTTCCCGGGCCGCCGACTCGGGCGAGTCCGATCCGTGCACCAGGTTGAACTGCGTCTCGAGACCGAAATCGCCGCGGATGGTGCCCGGAGTCGCCTTCTCCACCGGATCGGTGCCGCCGGCCAGCTGACGGAACGCCGCGACCGCGCGCGGACCTTCGAGGATCGCGGCGACCACCGGTCCGGAGGTGATGAACTCCAGCAGCTCGCCGAAAAACGGCTTGTCGGAGTGCTCGGCATAGTGCGCCGCGGCCAGCTCGTTGTCGACGTGCTTGAGTTCCAGGGCAGCGACGGTCAGGCCTTTGCGTTCGATACGGCTGATGATCTCGCCGATCACCCGCCGCTGCACGCCGTCAGGTTTGATCAGCACAAGTGTCCGCTCAGTCATCGAACGCCGTTCCTCCTCGTCGCTTCGCTCCGCATCGTCACCGGCGCGGCACGGCGCAAAGCGTACCGGGTCACGTACCGGGCAATTGCTGGCCGGGTAGCAGACCGAGGCGCTGCCGCCGCAGGACCTCGGCGCGCATATAAGCGATCACCGCCCACACCAGCACGAAGATCACCCCCATGAAGCCGACCATGGGATAAAGAAAGAACCCCGCCACCAGGATCAGTTGGACCCCGAGGTTGGCCCAGATCGCCCAGGACCGGCGTTGCATCCCGGCCAGCAGACCCAATAGGGCCGCAAAGCCCAGCAGGTAGGCGGTCGATCCCGCGGTCAGGCCGCCGCCCACCATCGCCACCACCGGCAGCGCCAGCAGGACCGTGATGATCTCCAGAATCAACGTGCCGGCCATCACACCGCGGAAGCTCTTCCACGGGTCGGGGCCGGCCGCGGCGGGCGGTGGGCCTTCGGGTGTCGTCATGCCGGATCCTTCCCGAAGAGAGTGCGGGCCACCCCGGCCGTCACCACCGACCCGGTGATCACGATGCCCGCGCCCGAGACCGACTCGCCGTCGGCGCCGGCGTCTTCCACCAGCGCGGTGGCGGTCTCGATGGCGTCGGGCAGCGCCTCGGCGCGCACCACCCGCTCGGGTCCGAAGACCTCCTCAGCGACCATGGCCAGAGCGTCGGTGTCCAATGCCCGCGGTGATCCGTTGTCCGTCACGACGATGACGTCGAAGACCGGCTCAAGCGCCGCCAGGATTCCGACGACGTCCTTGCCGCCGAGAACGCTCACAACGGCAACCAGGTAGCGGAAGTCGAACTCCGAGTTCAACGCCGACGCCAGCGCCGCCGCCCCGGCGGGGTTGTGGGCGGCGTCGATGAACACCGTCGGCGCACTGCGCATCCGCTCCAGTCGCCCGGGGCTGCGGGCGGCCGCGAACCCCGCCCGCACGGTGTCTACGTCGAGTTGCCGCTCGGCTCCCGCGCCGAAGAACGCCTCGACCGCCGCCAGCGCCAGCACGGCGTTGGAGGCCTGGTGCTCGCCGTGCAAGGGCAGAAAGATGTCCGGGTACACCCCGCCGAGGCCGCGCAGTTCGAGCAACTGGCCGCCGACGGCGACCTGCCGGCTGAGCACCGTGAACTCCGAGCCCTCCCTGGCGACCACCGCGTCAGCCTGAACCGCCTGCGCCAGAAGAACTTCCATGGCTTCGGGCTCCTGGCGGCCGATCACCACCACGGTGTCCAACGGCACCAGTTCGCCGCGCGGTGCGCCGATGATCCCGGCCTTCTCCCCCGCGATCTGCGCGAGGCTGTCGCCGAGATAGTCCATGTGGTCCTGGCCGATCGGGGTGATCACACATACCGGCGCATCCACCACGTTGGTGGCGTCCCAGCTGCCGCCCATGCCGGTCTCGATGACGGCGACGTCGACGGGGGCGTCGGCGAACGCAGCGAACGACATCGCGGTGACGACCTCGAACTTGCTCATGGCCGGGCCGGGTGTGCCCGGTTCACCGGAAGGGGCCAATTCGCCGGTCTCCGAACGGAGGTCGACCATCTGCACGAACGGCTCGATCTCGCGGTAGGTCTCGACGTAGAGCGCCGCGCTGATCGGTAGGCCGTCGATGGCGATGCGTTCGACGGCCGCCTGCAGATGCGGGCTGGTGGTGCGCCCGGTGCGCTGCCCGAAGGCGGTCAGCAGTGCGTCGACCATCCGGGCCACCGAGGTCTTGCCGTTGGTGCCGGCGATATGGATGCAGGGGTAACTCAATTGGGGTGACCCCAGCAGGTCCATCAGCGCCTCCATCCGCGCCGTGCTGGGCTCCAGCTTGGTCTCCGGCCAGCGCTGGTCTAGCAGATGCTCGACCTGCAGCAGTGCTGCGATCTCGTCAGGCGTCGGATCGGGAACGGGATGCGGCAGGTCCGTCATGCAAGCGCAGCCAGGCGCGCGGCGATCCGGTCGACTTCCTCACGGGCGAACTTCTGGCGGTCGCGGATCTTGTCCACGACATCGCCCGGAGCTTTAGCCAGGAACGCTTCGTTGTCGAGTTTGGCGGTGGTTCCGGCCAATTCCTTCTGCGCCGCGGCCAAGTCCTTCTCCAGCCGGCGGCGTTCGGCGTCGACGTCGACGGTTCCCGAAGTGTCCAGTTCGACACCGACCGTTCCGCCGGACAGTCGCACCTCCACCTGCGCGGTCGGGGTGAAGTCCCCGTCGGGAGTGGTCAGCCAGGCCAGTGCCGTCACCGGCGCCGCCAGCGCGTCCAGTCCGGCGTCGGCGAGACCTTCCAGGCGGGCGGGAACCTTCTGCCGGTCGGCCAGGCCCTGATCGCTGCGGAACCGCCGCACTTCGGTCACCAGCTTCTGCATGTCCGAAACACGCTGTGCAGCAAGCCGATCGGGGACGAAACCGGAAGCGGTCGGCCAGTCGGCGATCACCAGCGACTCCGCAATTCCCGTCGCTTCGCTCGCCCCGGCACCGGTCACCAGCTTCTGCCACAGCACTTCGGTGACGAACGGCATCACCGGATGCAACAGCTTGAGCAGGGTGTCGAGGACGGCGGCCAGCACCGCCGTGGTATGGCTGCGACCTTCTGCCAGTTGAACTTTCGCCAGTTCCAGGTACCAGTCGCAGAACTCGTCCCAGGCGAAGTGATAGAGCGCCTCACAGGCCCGGCTGAACTCGTAGCCGTCCAGCGCCGCATCGACTTCGGCACGAACCTCTTCGGTGCGGCCAAGAATCCAGCGGTCGGCGTCGGTCAACTCTTCGTGACCCGGCAGCGGCGCGGGGGCCGCGCCGTTCATCAAGGCGAACCGGGTGGCGTTGAACAGCTTGGTGGCGAAGTTGCGCGAAGCGCGGGCATGGTCCTCGCCGATCGACAGGTCCCCGCCCGGGCTGGCACCCCGGGCCAGGGTGAACCGCAGCGCGTCCGCGCCGAACAACTCGACCCAGTCCAGGGGGTCGATGCCGTTGCCGCGGGACTTGCTCATCTTGCGGCCGTGCTCGTCACGGATCAGGCCATGCAGGAAGACATTCTCGAACGGCACTTGCGGGTCGCGCGTGCCACCGGAGGTGATCGCGTCGTCGTCGGCGACGAAGCTTCCGAACATCACCATCCGGGCGACCCAGAAGAACAGGATGTCGTAGCCGGTCACCAGAACGCTGGTCGGATAGAACTTCTCGAGCTCGGGAGTGCGGTCCGGCCAGCCCATCGTGGAGAACGGCCACAGCGCCGAGGAGAACCAGGTGTCCAGGACGTCGGGATCCTGCTCCCACCCCTCCGGCGGGGTCTCGTCGGGGCCGAGGCAGGCCAGTTCCCCGTCGGGGCCGTGCCAGATGGGGATGCGGTGACCCCACCACAGCTGGCGGGAAATGCACCAGTCGTGCATATCGTCCACCCAGTCGAACCAGCGCGGTTCCTGGCTCTTGGGGTGGATGACGATGTCGCCATTGCGGACCGCGTCCCCGGCCGCCTTCGCCAGCGATTCGACCTTCACCCACCACTGCAGGCTCAGCCGGGGCTCGATCGGCTCGCCGCTGCGCTCGGAGTGGCCGACGCTGTGCAGGTACGGCCGCTTCTCGGCGACGATGCGCCCCTGCTCGGCCAGCGCCTCGCGGACCTTGACCCGGGCTTCGAACCGGTCCATCCCGTCGAATGGCGTTCCGGTTCCGGCGATCCGGCCGCGAGTGTCCATGATCGAGGGCATCGCCAGGCTGTGCCGCATGCCGATCTCGAAGTCGTTGGGATCGTGCGCGGGGGTGACTTTCACTGCGCCGGTTCCAAATTCGGGATCGACGTGGGTGTCCGCGACGACGATGATCTCGCTGTCGAGGAATGGATGGGGCAGAGTCTTGCCCACCAGGTGGCGATAGCGCTCGTCGTCGGGGTGCACCGCGATCGCGGTGTCGCCCAGCATGGTTTCGATGCGCGTGGTCGCCACCACGATGTGCGGTTGCGCGTCGTCCATGGATCCGTAGCGGAACGACACCAGTTCGCCCTCGACCTCCTCGTACTTCACCTCGAGGTCGGAGATCGCGGTCTGCAGCACGGGTGACCAGTTGACCAGTCGCTCGGCGCGGTAGATCAGCCCCGCGTCGTACAGCCGCTTGAAGATGGTCCGCACGGCGCGGGACAGGCCCTCGTCCATGGTGAACCGGTCACGGGTCCAGTCGACGCCGTCGCCCAGACGGCGCATCTGCGCACCGATCGTTCCGCCGGACTGGTGCTTCCATTCCCAGACTTCGTCAATGAACCGATCCCGGCCCAGATCTTCGCGACTGGTGCCCTCGATGGCCAGGCGCTTCTCCACCAGCGTCTGGGTGGCGATCCCGGCGTGGTCCATGCCGGGCAGCCACAACACCTCGTAGCCCTGCATGCGCTTACGCCGGGTGAGCGCGTCCATCAGGGTGTGGTCCAGCGCGTGGCCCATGTGCAGACTGCCGGTCACATTGGGCGGCGGCAGCACGATCGAGTAGGGCGGCTTGCCGCTGGTGGGGTCGGCGGTGAAGTAGCCGGCGTCGACCCAGTCCTGATAAATCCGGCTCTCTATCGCGCCCGGTTCCCAGGACTTGGGAAGGTCCCCGGAATGAGCGTCGGCGCGGGAGTCATCGGAGGGCACCGGACGATTCTAGGGAGCGCGGACCGAACACCTACTGCCGACCCACGCCCGCCCAGATGCGTCTTTACCGGCCGCCGCGCAGCAGCCCGCCGAGGATGTTGCCCAGTGCGCCGCCCTGGCCGCCGGCCTGGCCGCCACCCAGGACACTGCCCAGGATGCTGCCCAACGGGTTGTTGGCGGCCCCGCCGCCGCCGGCGCCACCGAGGATGCTGCCCAGCAGGTCGCCCATGCCGCCACCCGGAGCGGCCTGGGCCTGAGCCTGGGCGCCGGCACCGGCACTGCGCTGCGAGAACTGACGACCCACGTAGGCGAGCACGATCGGGGCGAGCATCGGCAGAAGTCGCTTGATCAGGTCCCCGCCCGGGGCGCCGCCGCCGGCCAGTGCCGAGGCGACCTGGTTGGTGTCGTTGCCGCCGAACAGGCTGGCGACCATCTGGTTGCCCTGGTTCTCGTCGAGTTGGTCGACGTTGACCCCACCGTCGAGCAGATCGCTCTCGCCCTCGGCGATGACGGTCTTCTCCAGGTGGACCGAGTCGATGTCCTCCGCCGCGACGTTCTCGTGCAGCGTCCCCAACAGGGTCGGGACCAGAGTCTGAATGGCCTGGTTCACCTCGCCCTCGTCGGCACCCAGCTTGCTGGCGATGTCCGCCACCGGGATCTGGTTGAAGAGGTCATCGAGACCGGCCATAGTGAAATTCCTTCAGAAGAGGTGGGCAGAAACTACTCCGAACAGTAGTCGGCGCACCGGGCAGCGTGCGCTGATTACGCTCTCAGCATTGTCAGTTGAGCCGGGCCGTATCGATCGAGATGCCGGCTGCCGGGAAACGAGCCAGCAACGCGTCGCCCATCGCGGCCGCGGGGGTCAGCACGCCGTAGCGGTCCGGCAACTTGTACCGGTCCAACGCCAGCGCCAGACCGCACTCGCCGAGCATGACCGACGTGGCCTTGTAGCCCGGATCGCCGCTCTGGCTCATGGTGGCGACGTACCGTGCGCCGGTGCTCGTCGTGGTGTAGGACTCGACGCGGTAGTAACCGTTCTCCCGCACTTCCTCGCTGGGGCCGGTGCCGGGCTTGGGCAGGACGCGCTCGACGAGCGCACGGGGCACGAACCGGAAGAACCGGCTGCCCAGCAGGAGGCCGCCGTTGGTGGCGACGGTGGCCACCGCAGAGATGACCGGCGCCAGCGGCGACGGCCCGACGCTCATGAACTCGGCATAACGGAACCGGCGCCCGTAGGCGTAGTCCATCAGGGCGTTGCTCCGCCGGACGATGCGAGTGTTGTACAACGCCATCACGAACGCCATGGCCCACACCCCGGACAGTTCCGGAGCGATGTCGCGGCCCCGGCGCCACGGCATGTCGGGTTGGCTGCCGATTTCCGGCTCCGCGGCGCGGTCCTGGCTCAGGGTGTACGGATCCTCCAGCAACGTGCGCAACTCCGGATCGGTCGACGAGGCCCGCAGAACCTCGATAATCGATGCCAAGGTGCCGCCCGACGCGCCGCCGGAAGCGCCCCGCAACACGTAATTGGTGTCGAGCAGGTCGCCCTCGCCGTCCTGCTGGACACGCCGATACAGCGCGTAGACGCTCATGTCGGAGGGAACCGAATCGAACCCGCAGGCGTGGACGATGCGCGCCCCGGTGTCGATGGCCTGCTTGTGAAAGTCGTCGATGCTCCGGCGGACGAACATCGCCTCGCCGGTGAGGTCGGCGTAATCGGTGCCGGCGGCGGCGCAGGCGGCTACCAGGGGAAGCCCGTAGAGGCTGTACGGGCCGACGGTGGTGATGACCACCTGGGTTCGCTCAGCCATCGCCTGCAGCGACGCCGGCGAGGATGCGTCGGCTTCGATGATCGGCCACGACTGGGCGGCCTCGCCCAACGTCGCCCGGACGTCGGTCAGCTTGTCCGGCGAGCGGCCGGCCAGTGCGATCCGGACACCCCTGCCCGCCTTCACCAGATACTCGGCGGTGAGCTTGCCGACGAAACCAGTGGCCCCGTAGATGACGATGTCGAATTCGCGCCCTGCCATGCGGTCAACTTACCGAACGGTTCGCCGGCTTCGTCTCGGCCGAAGGTAAGAGGGCGTCAGCGACCGAACGCCCGGCACACCTTGCCCCAGTCGACCAGACCGAGTGGGCCGCGACCCATGGCCTGGCACGGGCTCGCCGGTGCGGCGGCTGCGCTGACGGAGGTCACTGCGCCGGACCAGGGTGCGGCAGGTGCCCCGGCCGCACTTCCGCAGACCGGCCAGGCGCCGATGCCCTGATTGCGCACGACGTTCTCGGCCAGCCACCCGGATCTGCTCCTCGCGGGAAGCCTGGTGGGGCAGGCCGGCGCCGCCGTTGGCGGTCCAGGTCGCCGGGCTGAACTGCAGGCCGCCGTAGTAGCCGTTGCCGGAGTTGATCGACCAGTTGCCGCCGGACTCGCACTGCGCGACGGCGTCCCAGTTGACAGTGCTGTCGGCCACCGCGGTGCCGGATCCGAGCGAGCAGGCGGCCAGCGCCATTCCGAGGATCAGCGCGGCGAACGCGAGGATGCGGCGCACTGCCCTCATCGGTGATCCCCTTCCCGGTACGCCGCCCGTGAAGCGCGGTTGTGATGTGGATCGCACCGTTGCGGGCGGTTGTTACCGAAGGGTCACCATTTCTTGATGAGAGAACTGTGAGAAGTGGGGCCGAGAGACGGCCCGAAACGACAACAGTGGCGCCGGATTGCTCCGGCGCCACTGTGGTTTGTCCGTTTGGACGGCTGTTAGCCGCGGCCGCCGCACACCGGCCACGCGCCGATGCCCTGCGTGCGCAGCACGTTCTCGGCCACCCGGATCTGCTCCGCGCGCGAAGCCTGGTTCGGCATGCCGTAGCCGCCGTTGGAAGCCCAGGTCGCCGGGCTGAACTGCAGGCCGCCGTAGTAACCGTTGCCGGTGTTGATGGCCCAGTTGCCGCCGGACTCGCACGCCGCGACCGCATCCCAGTTGACGCTGTCCGCGTTGGCGGTGCCAGCGCCCAGAGCAATCGGCGCCACGGCCATCGCGCCGGCCACCGACGCCACCTTGACCGCATTGACGAGCGTGCTACGAACGTTCTTCAACAAACTTTCCTTTCGCCGCGCGTGCGCCGGGCGGGTCGCCCAGGTGTCTGGACTGCCCATCGGTTCGTGCCGTCTCGGGTCGGGCTCGATAGCGGATGCCGGAGGAGTCGGCCGAAGGATCGGCCGCTCGCGGACCGATGAGGTCCCGGCCCCGCTCACACGCAGGGTTTCTAATCTGAAATTGTCTGGGCCCTTTTTGCGGACCCGGTAGAACGGTACGGGACGGTATTGCGGGAAGTCACGTCAATGACACATCAATTACTGTCACATCACGGATTTATCACGGTCGTTGCAATCCCGGATACCTTGCAGGTCAGAGTGGTTCCGCAAGGGAATCCCAAGCGTAGGCCGACAGCATGTCGGGGTGATGCAAATCACGTTCACCCTGTGAGGCGACCCACAGGATTTATGGTGGCAATGGCCCCATCGGTCACACTGGTAACATTTGCTGCACGCCGGGAACCCTACTGCCACAACCGTCACGGCCGTCCCACGACGACCGCGTTATCGCAGGTCGTGGGGCCGGTTGAGGTTTGTCAACCAGGATAGGCGCGGCACCTCGACGCGATACGTCACGACCGTGTCCGTGAGCGCCCGCATGCTGCGCGCCCCGGCTGCCACCAGCTCGTCGATCCGATCCACCAGGGCGGTGCGATAGACACCCGCCAGGTAGTGGTCACGCCCATCCGAGGGCAGCACGACGTCAGCGTCACGATCCTGAGCCAAGAGATCGATGAGGTCGCCGGCCAGATCGGGCATGTCGACGGCGGCGACGAACGCCCGATCGCGTCCCGCTTCGGCGGCCGCCCGCAGTCCCCGTCCGGTCGCGGCCAGCGGTCCGAGCCCGGCGACCTCGTCGCGCAGGACGGTGGCGGCGAGCGCGGGGAGGGCCTGCCCGGCGGCGGCGATGACGAACACCGGATCACAGCGCGTGGCGACCACGCCGACGGTGTTCTCCACCATCGTGATCGAGGGTCGCGACGGATGCGCCATGGTGGCTTTGTCGCGGCCCATCCGCCGCGACGCGCCGCCGGCCAGCACCACGGCTGCCAGCGGTTCGGACACGGCTAGTTGACGGTCCAGGTGTCCCTGCCACGCAGCAGCGACTGCAGAGCCGCCCGGTCATGCGGTGCGGCCGAACGCGCGGTGGCGATCTGCTCGCGGGCCTCGTCGTCGTAGGCAGGCCGGTTGACCTGACGGAAGATCCCCATCACGGTGTGCTCCAGGCTCTGATCGCTGAGCCGCGATAGCGCGAAGGCGTAGGCGGGGTTGTCGGCATGGACGTCGTGCACCACGATCTGCGCGGGCGCCACCTCGGCGGTCTTGGCCACCTCGAGACCGAAACCGCTTTGTACGACGCAGGATTCGCCGTCGACGCCGAAGATGATCGGCTCGCCGTGGCGCACCGGGATGACCCTGTCCTCGGCGCCTTCCTTGCGCAGCGCGTCGAATGAGCCGTCATTGAAGATCGGGCAGTCCTGCAGGATCTCGACCAGAGCCGCACCGCGGTGCGCGGCCGCCGCGCGCAACACCTCGGACAGTCCCATGCGGTCGGAATCCAGCGCCCGCCCGACGAACGTCGCCTCCGCACCCAGCGCCACCGACACCGGGTTGAACGGCTGGTCGAGCGAGCCCATGGGCGTGGATTTGGTGATCTTTCCGACCTCGGAGGTCGGTGAGTACTGGCCCTTGGTCAGCCCGTAAATCCGGTTGTTGAACAGCAGGATGGTGATGTTCACGTTGCGGCGCAGCGCGTGAATCAGGTGATTGCCGCCGATGGAGAGCGCATCCCCGTCACCGGTGACGACCCACACCGACAGGTCGGGGCGGGACAACGCCAAACCGGTCGCGATGGTCGGGGCGCGGCCGTGGATGGAGTGGAAACCGTAGGTCTCCAAGTAGTACGGAAAGCGGCTGGAGCAGCCGATCCCGCTGATGAATGCGATGTTCTCCCGGCGCAGGCCCAACTCGGGCAGAAAGTTACGGATCGTGTTGAGGATCACGTAGTCGCCGCAGCCCGGGCACCAGCGGACCTCCTGGTCGCTGGTGAAGTCCTTGGACTTCTGCGGCGCCTCCGCAGTCGGGACACCCGCGACCTTGGAGGGGACCGCGATCGGCGTCACCCCGAGGTCGGTTCCGATCAGCTCCGTCATGCCCGCGCCCCAACTTCCGCATCCGCCCCGGCACCCACGGTCGCCGCCGTGAGCCGCGCGAATTTCACCTTGTCGCTCTCGATCTCGCTCAGCGTCCCGTCCAGGGCCGCGTCGATGATGCCCTCGATCTCGTCGGCCCGGAAGGCCATGCCGGCCACCTTGGTTACCGACTGCACGTCCACCAGGTACCTGCCGCGCAGCAGAAGGGCCAGCTGACCCAGATTCATCTCGGGCAGCACCACTTTCGGGTAGCGGCGCAGCACCTCACCGAGGTTGGGGGGCAGCGGGTTGAGGTGCCGCACCTGGGCGTGCGCGACCTCGATGCCACGCCGACGCGCGCGCCGGCAGGCCTCGCCGATCGGCCCGCACGAACTGCCCCACCCCAGAATCAGCAGTTCGGCATCGCCGCCTGGGTCATCGACCTCGATGGCGGGCACCTCGACGCCGTCGACCTTGGCCTGCCGCAGTCGCACCATCTGATCGTGGTTGGCGCCGTGGTAGGAGATGTCACCGGAGCCGTTGTCCTTCTCCAGGCCTCCGATGCGGTGCTCCAGCCCTGGCGTCCCCGGCGCGGCGAACTGCCGGGCCAGGGTCCGCGAATCGCGGGCATAGGGCGCGAATTCACTCCCCGCCGAGGCGAAATCGGTGTCGATGGGCTCGAACGCCGACACGTCGGGGATGCGCCACGGCTCCGAGCCGTTGGCGATCGCCCCGTCGGAGAGCAGGATCACCGGGGTGCGGTAGGTCAGCGCGATCCGCGCCGCCTCGACGGCGATTCCAAAGCAGTCCGACGGTGAGCAGGCCGCCAGCACCACGACCGGCGATTCGCCGTTGCGCCCGAACATCGCCTGCAGCAGGTCAGCCTGCTCGGTCTTGGTGGGCAGGCCGGTCGAGGGCCCGCCACGCTGGACGTCGATGATGACCAGCGGTAACTCCGTCATCACGGCCAGACCGATGAACTCCGACTTCAGCGACACACCCGGGCCGGACGTGCTGGTCACGCCCAGTGCGCCACCGTAGGAGGCGCCCAGGGCGGCGCCGATCCCGGCGATCTCGTCCTCAGCCTGGAAGGTCATGACGTCGAAGTTCTTGTGCTTGGACAACTCGTGCAAGATGTCCGACGCCGGAGTGATCGGGTAACTGCCGAGCACAACCTGCACATCGGCGAGTTGACCGGCTGCGACGATCCCGTATGCCAGCGCGGTGTTGCCGGAGATCTGGCGGTACTCCCCCGGCGCCAGTTTCGCCGGCGCCACCTCGTAGGTGGTGGCGAACGCCTCGGTGGTCTCGCCGTAATTCCAGCCGGCCCGCAACGCCAGCACATTGGCCTCGGCGATCTGGGGCTTGCGGGCGAATTTCTCCCGGATGAAGGTCTCGTTGGCCTCGATCGGCCGGCTGTACATCCAGCACAACAGACCGAGGGCGAACATGTTCTTCGCGCGCTCGCCGTCCTTCTTGGAGGCGCCGATCGGCTCGACCGCGCCGAGCGTCAACGACGTCATGGGAACGGCGTGCACCACGTACTCGGACAACTCCCCGGAGTCCAGCGGACTGCTGACGTATCCCACCTTCGCGAGGTTCCGCTTGGTGAACTCGTCGGAGTTCGCGATGATCGTCCCGCCGCGCGGCAGGTCGGAGAAGTTGGCCTTCAACGCCGCGGGGTTCATCGCGACCAGCACGTCCGGGCGGTCGCCGGCGGTCAGGATGTCGTAGTCGGCGATCTGGATCTGGAACGACGAGACGCCCGGCAGC
This sequence comes from uncultured Actinomycetes bacterium, assembly GCA_903877095.1. Lineage (GTDB taxonomy): Bacteria > Actinomycetota > Actinomycetes > Mycobacteriales > Mycobacteriaceae > Mycobacterium. The sequence continues at coordinate 28,354 of CAIRCP010000105.1, forward strand.
GTGCCCTGGGGGGCGCGGATCTCGGCGGGGTAATTCGGTTGCGTCGCAAGGTCGTTGCCGAACAGGGCCGCCTCGGAGGTGAACCGGTCACCGGTCAGCTGCATCCCGTCGCCGGAGTCTCCGGCGAACCTGATGACGACCTTTTCGAGTTTGTTGCGGTGGTGCGCAGCTCCGTTGCCGTCCTGGCCCACGTCGCCGCCTTTCGTCGGAGGTACGGCGGGATTTGTGCTCTAGCGGAACTAGGTTATGCGCTCTCTCAGGCATGCTGTATCCGAGCGGGCCCCGGCACGCCGCCTGACACGTGTCAAACACCCAGCTAGAAAGCATGGGCGACAACGCGCCACTTCCCCAGTGTGTGATTTATCACTTGTGCCGTCAGAGAAAGTTAAGAACTCGGGCTCGCCGGAAACCGCATCGCGGAGAGATAGATTTGCATGATGACGCACGTCGGTGGAGGTCGCGGTGACCATTCTGCCGGCTGCGACGAAAGTTGCGTGTGCGTCAACGCGCCCGCAACCTCGGCGGCGGGGCTACCCGCCGTGCTGGTCGCCCTGAAACGCAGCGTCACCCAGATGGGTCTGCGGCGTACCGCCCAAACCCTGGCGAAGGTCAACCAGCGCGACGGGTTCGACTGCCCCGGATGTGCGTGGCCCGAGGAACCGGGCGGCCGCAAGATCGCCGAATTCTGCGAGAACGGCGCCAAAGCCGTCGCCGAAGAGGCCACCCGCCGGGTGGTCGGGCCGGAGTTCTTCGCCGGCCACCCGGTGCGGGAGTTGCTGGACCGCCCGGAGTACTGGCTGTCCCAGCAGGGACGGCTGTCCCACCCGATGGTGCTGCGGCCCGGCGAAGACCACTACCGCCCGATCGGCTGGGACGAGGCATATCGCATCGTGGCCGAACACCTGCAGGCGCTGAGCAGCCCCGATGAGGCGGTGTTCTACACCTCGGGACGCACCAGCAACGAGGCGGCGTTCCTCTACCAACTGCTGGTGCGCAGCTTCGGGACCAACAACCTGCCGGACTGCTCCAACATGTGCCATGAGTCCTCGGGCACCGCGCTGACCGAGTCGATCGGCGTGGGCAAAGGATCGGTGACGGTGGAGGACATCGTCGGCGCGGACCTGATCATCATCGCCGGGCAGAACCCCGGCACCAACCACCCCCGGATGCTGACGGTATTGGAGAAGGCAAAAGCCAACGGCGCCAGGATCATTGCGGTCAACCCGCTGCCGGAGGCCGGCCTGATCCGGTTCAACGACCCGCAGACCGTCCGCGGTGCCGTCGGCCGTGGCGTGGAGATCGCCGACGAGTTCGTGCAGATCCGGCTCGGCGGCGACATGGCCCTGTTCCGCGGGGTGGCGAAGCTGCTGCTGGAAACTGACGACGCCAACCCCGGGTCAGTCATCGACCGGCGCTTCATCGACGAACATTGCTGCGGTTTCGACGCTTACCAGGCCCTGGCCCGGTCGGTCGACACGGACACCGTCCTGGCCGCCACCGGTATTGGAGAGGCCCAACTGCGCCGGGTCGCTGACATGACGGCCCGTTCCCGGCGCACCGTGGTGTGCTGGGCGATGGGCCTGACCCAGCACACCCACGCTGTGGCGACCATCGGCGAGATCACCAATGTGCTGCTGATGCGCGGCATGATCGGCAAGCCCGGGGCCGGGGTCTGCCCCGTGCGCGGGCACTCCAACGTTCAGGGCGACCGCACCATGGGCATCTGGGAGAAGCCGCCGGAACCCTTCCTGGCAGCAATGGATTCACGCTTCGGTATCACCAGCCCGCGCCGGCACGGCTACGACACCGTCAACGCGATCCGCGCGATGCGCGACGGAGGGGCGTCGGTGTTCGTCGGGATGGGGGGCAACTTCGCTTCCGCCACCCCCGACACCGAGGTGACCGAGGCCGCGCTGCGCAAGTGTGCGCTCACGGTTCAGATTTCCACCAAGCTCAACAGAAGCCACCTCGTCCACGGGCGCACCGCCCTGATCCTGCCCACCCTGGGCCGCACCGACCGCGACGTAGCCGGTGGCCGCAAACAGGTCGTCTCCGTCGAGGACTCGATGTCGATGGTGCACCTCTCCCGCGGCAGCCTGCCGCCGCCGGGGCCGGAGGTCCGCAGCGAGGTCGCGATCGTCTGCCAACTGGCCCGCCGACTGCTCGGGCCGATACACCCGGTGCCGTGGGAACGCTTCGCCGGCGATTACGACAGCATCCGCGACGCAATCGCCGGCGTGGTCCCCGGCTTCGCCGACTTCAACAGCCGGGTGCGCGCACCGGATGGATTCCAGCTTCCGCACCCGCCCCGCGATGCCCGTGAATTCCCCACCCGCACAGGCAAAGCCAACTTCGCCACCGAGCCGCTGCAGTGGGTGCCGGTGCCGCCTGGCCGACTTATTCTGCAGACGCTGCGCAGTCACGACCAGTACAACACCACGATCTATGGCCTCGACGACCGCTACCGGGGCGTCCGCGGCGGACGCCGGGTGGTGTTCGTCAACCCGGCCGACATCGCCGCGTTCGGGCTGGCGGCCGGTGACCGCGTCGACCTGGTCTCGGAGTATCCGGGTGCCGACGGACGTGTCGAAGAGCGCCGCGCCAAGGACTTCCTGGTGGTCGAGTACTCCACTCCGCCCGGCAACGCGGCGGCCTACTATCCCGAGACCAATCCGCTGGTGCCGCTGGATCACGTTGCGGCCAAGTCGAATACGCCGGTGTCAAAGGCGATCACTATCCGGCTTGAGAGAGCCTGACCGCAGTGGGCCGGGTGACCGCTCGCCGGCGGGTCAAGCGCCTGACGGCAGAGGCTGCCTCCGAGCGGGCCGACACCCTCGTCGTCGAGGAGCCGCTGGAGATCCGGGTGGACGGCGCGCCCGTCACTGTCACCATGCGTACACCCGGCTCGGATGTCGAACTGGCGCAGGGCTTTATGCTGACCGAAGGAGTCATCGCCCACCGCGATGACATAGCGACGGTGCGGTACTGCCGCGGAGCGGACGCCGACGGCACCAACAGCTACAACGTCCTGGATGTCACCCTGCGCCCGGACGTCCCGGCACCGGAGCTGGACATCACCCGCAACTTCTACACCACCTCGTCGTGCGGGGTCTGCGGTAAGTCGTCGCTTGAGGCGGTTCGCCTGTCGACCCGGCACCCACCGGGCGACGACCCCACCACCGTCGCGGCCGCAACACTGGCTGCCATGCCAGCCCAGTTACGTTCGGCACAAAAGGTTTTCGCGATCACCGGTGGGCTGCACGGGGCCGCGTTGTTCGACGCCGACGGAACGATGCTGGCGGCGCGTGAGGATATCGGCCGCCACAACGCGGTGGACAAAGTGATCGGCTGGGCGGTCGAATCCGGCCGGGTTCCGCTCACCGGCACCGTGCTGTTGGTCAGCGGACGGGCGTCGTTCGAACTGACCCAGAAAGCGGTGATGGCCGGAATCCCGGTGCTCGCTGCGGTCTCCGCACCGTCGTCTCTGGCGGTGGATCTGGCCGCCCAGTCCGGGCTGACGCTGGTGGCGTTCTTGCGCGGCGACTCGATGAACGTCTACAGCAGGCCCGACCGGGTTCTCTGAGGCTCGGCAGAGAGGCCTAAGCGGTCTTATCCCGGCGTTCGGTCCGGGGCGCTTTGCGCGGCACGATCGTCGGCAGGACGTTGTCGAGCACGGTCTCCTTGGTCACGACCACCTTGGCGACGTCGTCGCGGCTGGGGATGTCGTACATCACCGGCAGCAGGACTTCCTCCATGATCGCGCGCAGACCGCGGGCGCCGGTGCCGCGGTGGATGGCCTGATCGGCGATGGCATCCAGCGCGTCTTCGGCGAATTCCAGTTCGACACCGTCCATTTCGAACAGCCGGGTGTACTGCTTCACCAGTGCGTTCTTCGGCTTGGACAGGATCTGGACCAGCGATTCCTTGTCCAGGTTGGTCACCGAGGCCACCACCGGCAGCCGGCCGATGAACTCCGGGATCAGCCCGAACTTGATCAGATCCTCGGGCATCACCTCGGCGAAGTGGTCCTGGGTGTCGAGTTCGGCCTTGGACTTCACCTCGGCGCCGAAACCCAAGCCGCGCTTGCCGATCCGGTCGGCGACGATCTTCTCCAGACCGGCGAAGGCACCAGCCACGATGAACAACACATTGGTGGTGTCGATCTGGATGAATTCCTGGTGCGGGTGCTTGCGGCCGCCCTGGGGAGGCACCGACGCCTGCGTGCCCTCCAGGATCTTCAGCAAGGCCTGCTGCACACCCTCGCCGGAGACGTCGCGGGTGATCGACGGGTTCTCGCTCTTGCGGGCGATCTTGTCGACCTCGTCGATGTAGATGATGCCGGTCTCGGCGCGCTTGACGTCATAGTCGGCAGCCTGGATGAGCTTGAGCAGAATGTTCTCGACGTCCTCGCCGACGTAGCCGGCCTCGGTCAGCGCGGTGGCGTCGGCGATGGCGAACGGCACGTTGAGCATCTTGGCCAGCGTCTGCGCCAGGTAGGTCTTGCCGCACCCGGTCGGCCCGAGCATCAGGATGTTCGACTTGGCCAACTCGACGGACTCACCACGCGAGTCGCGGGACTTCTCCCCTGCCTGGATGCGCTTGTAGTGGTTGTAGACCGCAACGGCCAGGGTGCGCTTGGCGGTGTCCTGACCGATGACGTAGCCCTCCAGGAAATCGCGGATCTCCACCGGCTTGGGCAGTTCGTCGAGCTTCACATCGTCGTTGTCGGCGAGTTCCTCTTCGATGATCTCGTTGCACAGATCGATGCACTCGTCGCAGATGTACACGCCGGGACCCGCGATGAGTTTCTTGACCTGCTTCTGGCTCTTCCCGCAGAACGAGCACTTCAGCAGGTCCCCGCCGTCTCCGATGCGCGCCATGGTGGTGGGCCCTACTTCCTTCGCATGGTTCGGTTCGCTAAGTCTGGTGCCGGTCCGCCTCGACGCTGCCCGCTCGCTCGATAACCCTCGACCGATGAGAGCGAATAGCGTCGTTGGTATTCCGGTGTGTTCTATGCGGTCGCGATAACAGTGAACATATCCCGTCAACGCTGCTCACGCTGTGCGGCGCGCCACCGTACCGGTGGCGTGTCGCGACCCGGATGCGGTGCATGCGAGCGCTCAGGCTTTCTGCGCCGACAGCTTCCGGTAACTGAGCACGGTGTCGATGATCCCGTACTCCTTGGCCTGCTCGGCGGTGAGGATTTTGTCCCGGTCGGTGTCCTTGCGGATGACGGCGGGATCCTTGCCGGTGTGCCGGCCCAGCGTCTCCTCCATGAGGGTGCGCATGCGCTCGATCTCGGCTGCCTGGATTTCCAGGTCGGAGAACTGTCCCTGGATGACACCGCCGAGCGAGGGCTGATGAATCAGCACGCGCGCATTGGGCAGCGCCAGCCGCTTGCCGGGGCTCCCGGCGGCCAGCAGGACCGCAGCGGCGGAGGCCGCCTGACCGAGGCAGACCGTCTGGATGTCGGCGCGGACGTACTGCATGGTGTCGTAGATCGCCATCAGCGAGGTGAACGAGCCACCCGGCGAGTTGATGTACATGGTGATGTCGCGGTCGGGATCCAGCGACTCCAGCACCAGCAACTGGGCCATGATGTCGTTGGCCGAGGCGTCGTCGACCTGTACGCCGAGGAAGATGATGCGTTCCTCGAAGAGCTTGTTGTAGGGGTTGGACTCTTTGACGCCCCAGCTGGAGTGCTCGACGAACGACGGAAGGATGTAGCGCGCCTGCGGGGAAAGGTCAGACATACGCGACTGCGGCGTGAGATCAGACATTGGATCCTCCAAAGTGCGCGCGGGTGATGACGTGGTCGACGAATCCGTAATCCAGGGCTTCCTGAGCGGTGAACCAGCGGTCGCGGTCGGAGTCGGCCTCGATTTGTTCGATGGACTTGCCGGTGAACTCCGCGTTGAGCCGGAACATCTCCTTCTTGATGAGCGCGAACTGCTCCGCCTGAATCGCTATGTCGGTGGCACCGCCGGTGATGCCGCCGAGCGGCTGATGCATCAGGATCCGGGCGTGCGGCAAAGCGAAGCGCTTGCCCTTGGCGCCGGCGGCCAGCAGGAACTCACCCATCGACGCGGCCATGCCCATGGCGTAGGTGGCGACGTCGCACGGCGCCAGCACCATGGTGTCGTAGATGGCCATGCCGGCGCTGATCGAGCCGCCGGGCGAGTTGATGTAGAGCGAGATGTCCTTGGTCGGATCCTCGGCGGCCAGCAGCAGGATCTGAGCGCACAGCCGGTTGGCGATGTCGTCGTCGACCTGTGAGCCGAGGAAGATGATGCGCTCGGCCAGCAGCCGCTCGTAGACCGAGTCCTGAAGGTTCAACCCAAGACCGGAACGCATGTGAGTCACGCTTGCCCTGCTTTCTTCAAACTTCGATCGTCTGTTGCCGGTTGGTCAGTGGCCGTCGGCGGGAACCGACGTTCTACCCGACCCTAACCAACCGGACGCCAACATCTATGCCCGCCGCCGGATGCGTTCGCTGTCGGCGTTACTCGTCGGCGTCGGCGTCGTCCGACGCGGCGGGGGTGCCGAAGAATTCGGTGGTGTCGATGACGGTGCCGTCGGTGTCGGTCACCGTCGCGGCCTCCACCACCGCAGCCACCGCCAAGCCGCGGCGCACATCGGAGTACACCGCCGGCAACTGATTGTTCTGCTGCAGCAGGCCGACCAGTTGCTGCGGCTGGATGCCGTACTGGCGCGACATCAGGACGAGCCGCTCGGTCAAATCGCCCTCGGTGACCTCGATGTCCAGTTCGTCGGCGATGGCGTCCATCAGAAGCTGCGTCTTGACCGCCTTTTCGGCGGCCTCACGGTTGTCGGCGTCGAACTTCTCCCGAGTGGTGCCCTGGGCCTCCAGCGTCTCGGCGAGCTTGGCCTCGTCGTGATCGAGGCCGTGGATCGCGTTGTGCAGCGCGGCATCGACCTGAGCCTGGACGATGTTCTCCGGCAGCGGCACCTCCACCAGGGTCAGCAGCGTCTCCAGCGCGTTGTCGCGGATCTTCTCGGCCTGGTGGATGCGCTTGACCCGGCGCACCTGGTCGATGAGGTTCTCCCGCAGCGCGTCGATAGTGTCGAATTCGCTTGCCAGCTGTGCGAACTCGTCGTCGGCCTCCGGCAGCTCGCGCTCCTTGATCGACTTCACCGTCACGGTGACCTCGGCGTCCTGGCCGGCATGCTCGCCGGCGACGAGCTTGGTGGTGAAGGTGGCCGACTCCCCGTCGGAGAGCCCGATGGTCGCCTCGTCGAGACCTTCGATCAGCTGGGCCGAACCGATCTCGTGCGACAGGCCCTCGGCCCGGCCGTCCGGGATGTCCTGGCCGTCGACGGCCGCCGAGAGGTCGATGGAGACGAAGTCGCCGTCCTTAGCGGGCCGATCGACGCCCTTGAGCGTCCCGAAGCGCGCCCGCAGCGACTGCAGTTCGGCGTCGACCTCCTCGTCGGTGACCTCGACGGGCTCGACCGAGATCGCGACGGTGGACAGGTCGGGCAGGTCGATGTCGGGCCGGACGTCGACCTCGGCAGTGAACACCAGTTCCTCGCCGTCCTCGATCCTGGTGACCTCGATGTCGGGCTGGCCGATCGGCTTGAGCTCGGTGGACGTCAGCGCCTCGCTGTAGCGGGCCGGCAGCGCCTCGTTGACGACCTGCTCCAGCACCGAGGCGCGGCCCACACGAGCCTCCAGCAGCTTGGCCGGCGCCTTGCCGGGACGGAAGCCGGGCACCCGGACCTGCTGGGCCAGCTGCTGGTAGGCGCGGTCGAAGTCGGGCTGCAATTCCGTGAAGGGCACCTCCACGTTGATGCGAACCCGGGTCGGGCTCAGCTTCTCGACGGTGCTCTTCACAGTCCTACTCCTCGGTTTGTCGTGATGTTGTCGTGATGTTCTGGGCGCGAGTCGGGGTGACAGGATTCGAACCTGCGGCCTTCCGCTCCCAAAGCGGATGCGCTACCAAGCTGCGCTACACCCCGAATGCTGTGCACTTTCGCGCCCGAATCCTACGGCCCGGATGACCCTCCGCCACAACCGACCGTGGGGCGCACGGGTGCGATTGGATTAGGACGGGTTGCCGCCGGTACATTTGGGCTCGCGCAAGCACGCGGGCGTAGCTCAATGGTAGAGCCCTAGTCTTCCAAACTAGCTACGCGGGTTCGATTCCCGTCGCCCGCTCCGAACGCCGCCGGGCAACTGTCGACCGGCAGCGCCGACAACGCACATCGGCCGCCCCCATGAGGGGGCGGCCGATGCGTTTCTTTCAGGCGCGTCCACGCACGTCGGCGCGGCGGTCGGCTTATGGGCGGAATTTGGGTGCCTTGACGGCGTTCTTGCCGGAGTTGGTGGCGGTCGGGCCGGGGTTCACCGGGGCAGGTGCGGCGGCGGTTGGCCTACCGGAGCCGGCCTCCCTGGCGTTTGCCACACCCGGATTGATGAAGATCGCGCCCGTGATTGCCAGTCCCGAGATGGCCAGTGCCGCGAATTGGTAACGCATGGTCGTGGTTCCTTTCTTGTCGATTGGCTCCAAGCCTCCCGAGAAAGCGGTCCCACCGGCCAGTGGATCAAGGTCGCAGGGACAGATCAGCTTTCGTGTGACCAAGGTCCTACGACACAGGTCCTACGACAAAGGTCGTACCGGCGTGGCCGCCCGGCGGCCCTATTGTTGGCCGGTGCGACCCGATGCAAACGGAACGGTCCGGCGGCCCCGGCGCCGGATGGCCCGCGGTTTGCCGGCCCCACCCAGCGTCAGCGCGGCGGTCGCGCAGTTCATGCTGGGCAGCATCGCAGCGATCACAGTCATCATGGTGGGCGGTTTCTTCGCACTGCGCAGCGTGGCTATCACTGAAGCCACACACGACACGACCGAGCGTGTCCGCGCCGAAGCCCGACTTGTCGAAGTGGCCGGGCTCGACGACGGGATCCTGCGCAGCGATCCCCGCACGATCCAGCGACTGGACGACCTCGTGCGGACCCGAGTGCTCAGTGACTCGATCGTGCGGGTGAAGATCTGGAAAGAGGACGGCACGATCCTCTATTCGGACGAACATGCCGAGATGTATCAACGGTTCAGCTCGATCGGCGCGAGCGGCACCCGCATCCTTCGAACACTGGTACCGCCTCTGATCGCCGGGATGGTCGTGCTGCTTCTCTTCCAGGTTCCGCTGGCCTGGACGTTGGCACGGCGGTTGCAGCGTGGCAGCGCTGAACGCGAGGGGTTGCTCGCAAACGCGATCGCCGCATCCACCCATGAGCGGCAGCCCCTGCGGCAAGGTGTCCGGGAGTTGCGCACCCTGCTGCTCGAAATCCATCCACCCAACCTTGAAGCGGCAGGACTCCGGGTCGCGCTCAGCGATCTGCTCAGTCCACTGGAGGCGCAGGGGATCTCAACGACCCTGGACGTCGACACCGAGACCGGGAAGCGAGAGGGCGACCGACCGACGAACCAGGCTGCCCGCGACGCGCTCGTCTACCGGGTGGCGCGGGAAGCCATTCGCAATGCGGAACGGCATGCCAAGCCTTTGTCGGTGACCGTTGCCCGTGGCGAAGAAGGCCACGTCGGCCTGACGCTGCTCACCGACGTCGTGGCCCAGGCGAACGGCGCACTGACAGTGCGCTCGACCCCCGGAACGGGGACGACGTTGACGTTGGAACTCCCAGCCTCATGATCCGCGTGCTTCTCGCTGACGACCACGGGGTGATCCGCGACGGCCTCGGACGTCTGATTTCAGCTCTGGACGGCGTCGTTCTCGTGGGAACAGCCCCCGACGGAGCGCAAGCGGTCGAGCAATCCGCGACGCTGCAACCCGATGTCGTGCTGATGGATCTCGACATGCCGGTGATGGATGGGATTGAGGCAACAAGACTGATCACCGCTGCGCAACCGCAGACGGCAGTGGTGGTGTTGACCGCTTTCTCAGACCGGCAGCGGATCATGAGCGCGCTGGAAGCGGGCGCGTGCGGGTATCTGCTCAAAGACGTCGAAGCCGGCGATGTGGGCGAAGCCATCCGCGCGGCAGCGCGCGGCGAGTCTCCACTCGACCCGCGCGTCGCACGCACCGTCCTCGACGCGCGACTCGCCCCCGAACCCCAGGGTGCCCTCACGCCCCGCGAACGCGAGGTACTCGCACTGCTCGTGCAGGGGCTGCCCAACAGGCTGATCGCGCGACATCTGCAGATCAGCGAAAAGACGGTCAAAGCCCACCTCACGAGCATCTTCCGGCACATCGGCGTCACGGACCGCACACAGGCCGCGCTCTGGGCAGCCCGCCAAGGGATATGACCCGGCGCCACGGAACGCCCGGGCGATCTGGCCTGGTAACGACCCGGCGGCGGTTCGGCGGCGATTGTCCTCATGCCTACTTTCGGTAATTTGGGATACGTAGATTTCGGTGTGGTTCAAGCGCCCGTCCGGGGCGGATGACTCTCGGTCAGGAGGCGCCCAGACAATGGCCACGAGCACGATGTCACCGAGCACCCACACCGCACCCGTCAACGGGACATGCGACGGCGCATTTTCGGCCGTCCGAGCCGCCTTCGAGCGCAACTTCACCCAGGACAACGAGGTCGGGGCGGCCGTCGCGGTGTGGGTCGAGGGCGACCTGGTAGTCAACCTGTGGGGCGGCTACGCAGACGCCCAGCGCCGCCGACCGTGGCGGGAGAACACCCTGGCCAGCGTCTTCTCCGGCACCAAGGGCCTGACCAGCACCTGCATCCATCTGCTGGCCGATCGGGGCGAGATCGACCTGAACGCGCCGGTCGCGCAGTACTGGCCGGAGTTCGCCCAGGCCGGCAAACAAGACATCACCGTAGCCATGGTGCTCGGGCACCGCTCGGGACTCATCGCCCCGCGCATCCGGATGCATTGGAGCGAGGTGACCGACTGGGAGCGGGTCTGCGACGCACTCGCCGCCTCCGAACCGTGGTGGGAGCCGGGCACCGCGCAGGGCTACCACATGGTGGCGTGGGGCTTCATCCTCGGCGAGGTGGTTCGTCGGGTCACCGGCCGCACACTGGGCCAGTATCTGCGCACCGAGATCGCCGAGCCGATGGGTGTCGACGTACATGTCGGGCTGCCGAAGGCCGAGCATCACCGGTGCGCGGAGATGATCAACAAGCCCCATATCCGCGACGTGCTCGCCAACGGCGGCGCACCCGGATACCCACGATCCCTCGACGAACACCCGATGGCCGGACTGTCGATCGCGATGGGATTCGTGCCCGACGACGAACTGGGCTCCAACGACATCACCTCCTGGCGCAGCGCCGAATTCCCGGGTACCAACGGCCACGTGTCCGCGCTGGGTCTGGCCACTTTCTACAACGGGCTGGCGCAGGAGAAGCTGCTCGGCCGCGAACATCTGGAACGGGTGCGGGTGTCCCAGGGCGGCTTCGACACCGACGTCGTGCTGGGCCCCCGGGTGGCCGACCACGGCTGGGGTCTGGGCTACATGCTCAACCAGCGATGCGTGGCGGGGCCGAATCCGCTGAGCTTCGGCCACGGCGGCTCCGGCGGTTCGTACGGGTTCGTCGACCTCGAACACGGCATCGGCTACGCCTACGTCATGAACTACTTCGACGCGACGAAGTGCAACGCCGACCCGCGCACCCGGGTGATGTCCGACGAGGTCTACCGGGTGCTCGGAGTCCGGTAAGTCCGCAGAGAACTATCCGGCCGCAGCAGGCCGTCGGCTCGGTACTGTGGTCGGCATGGAAGCTCTTCTACTGTTGCTCCTCATCGGTGCCGGGGTGGCTCTGACCGCCACCATGATGGGATCCAAGCGCAACTCGGGTAACCGCACGGCCGCCAGCCTGTCCGACGCCAAGGCCGACGCCCGGCGGGTGATCGAGCGACTCGGCGGGCAGGTTCTGAACCTGACCGGCACCGACGACGCCTCACGGCAGGCGCTGGCCGACGCCTCCGAGCGGTTCACCGCGGCCTCCTCCCAGATCGAGCAGGCCACGACGGCTAAGCAGGCCATGCTGGCCAAGGAAAGCGCCCTGGAAGGGCTGTACTACGTCCGGGCCGCCCGCACCGCGATGGGCATGGATCCCGGACCGGAGTTGGAGTCGATCTCCGGCCAGAAGTCAGCGGGCGCGGTCACCGAGGACCGGCGCATCCAGTTCGAGGGCCGCGACATCGAGGCCTCCCCGGTGCCGACGCAGAACACCCCGAACTACTACCCGGGCGGGCGCGTCGCGGGCCGGCCGGTGCCGGCCGGCTGGTACTCCGAACCGTGGTGGAAATCGGCCCTGCGTACCGGGGCCTGGACGATGGGCTCGGTGCTGCTCTTCGACGCGATGTTCTCCGGGATGCACGGGGTCGGCTACAGCGCCGCGGGATTCGAGAACGGCTACGGTTCCGGATTCGACCAGGGCTTCGACTCGGGGTATGACCAAGGGTTCGACCAGGGCATGGATGCCGGCGGCGGCGGATTCGGCGATGGCGGCGGGGACTTCGGCGGCGGTGGTTGGGACGGCGGCGGTGGCGGCTGGGACGGCGGTGGCGGCTTCGGCGGCGGTGGCTGGGACGGCGGCGGGGACTTCGGCGGCGGCGACTTCGGCGGGTTCGATTTCTGAGGCGCTAAGCCGCGCTCATACCTGACATCCCGGGCACCAGAACAAGTTCCGGCCCTCCATCTCGGCGGTCCGCACCACCGTCCCGCACAGTCGGCACGGCTCGCCGGTGCGGCGGTAGACATAGGTTCGCGGACGCCGCGGCCCGTAGGCCGGTGCCCCGTGATCGTGTTCGGGGCGGACGACGATGATGCGCCCGCGGCGCACCCCGACGTTCATCAGCGCCACCAAATCCGCCCAGGCCGACTCGAATTCGCACCTGTCGACGTCCCGGCCCGCCCGGTACGGATCGATGCCGTGCCGGAACAGCAACTCGCTGCGATAGACGTTGCCGACGCCGGCGAGCACCGACTGATCCATCAGCAGGGCGCCGATCGCCCTGCGGGACTTGGAGATTCGCGCCCACGCCTCCGACGGGTCGGCGTCGGTGCGCAACGGGTCGGGACCGAGCCGGTCCAGAATCGCCGACACCTGGGCCTCGTCGACCACCTCGCACGCCGTCGGGCCGCGCAGGTCGGTTCCATACTCCCGGCCGACGATCCGCATCCGAACCTGACCGCGCGGATCGGGCATCGGCGTCGGCGTCTCGGTGAACGACCCGTACAGACCGAGGTGGACATGCACGATCTCGCCTCCGGCGTAATGATGAAACAGGTGCTTGCCCCACGCCGAGGCCTTCCCGAACACCTGCCCGTCCACCCGGGCGGCGTCGGCGAACCGGCCCTGCGGGCTCCAGACACTCACCGGCGAACCGGCGAACCGCCGCTGGTGCAACCGGGCCAGCCGGTGCAGGGTATGGCCCTCCGGCATCGGTCAGCGCTCAGTCGGATGCGCTCGGCACCGGCTCAGGCAGGTGCGCCGGGCGGCGGTGCGACGTGGGTGCGCTCGTATTCGGCCAGGATGTCGATGCGACGCTGGTGCCGCGGCGCCTCCGACCACGGGGTGGACAGAAAGGCGTCGACGATGGCCAGCATCTCAGCCTCGGTGTGCATACGCCCGCCGATGCCGATCACCTGCGCGTTGTTGTGCTCGCGCGCGAGTTTGGCCGTCTCGACACTCCACGCCAGCGCGCACCGCACACCCGGCACCTTGTTCGCGGCGATCTGCTCGCCGTTACCCGAACCGCCGAGCACGATGCCCAGACTGCCCGGATCGGCCACCGTGCGCTCTGCGGCGGCGATGCAGAACGCCGGGTAGTCGTCGTCGGCGTCGTAGTCGTATGCCCCGCAGTCGATCGGCTCGTGGCCGGCCTTCGTGAGGTGGGCGATGATGGCCTTCTTGAATTCGTAGCCGGCGTGGTCGCCGCCGAGGTAGACGCGCATGGCGGTCACCTTACCGACCTCGCGGGGCGCTCAGTCGAACGCCGGGGGCTCGGTGCGGGTCCGCTTGAGCTCCCAGAAATGCGGATAGGACGCCAGCGCCACCGAGGCGTCCCACACCTTGCCGGCCTCCTCTCCGCGCGGCACCCGAGAGATCACCGGACCGAAGAACGCGACACCGTTGATGTGGATGATGGGGGTGCCGACGTCGGCACCGACCGGATCCATGCCCTCGTGGTGGCTCTTGCGCAACGCCTCGTCGAGCGAGGTGTCGGCGGCAGCGGCGGCCAGTTCGGGCGGCAGACCCGCGTCGCTCAGTGACTCGGCGATCACCTGGCCCAGGTTCTTGTTGTCCTCGTTGTGGATTCGCGTGCCCATCGCGGTGTACAGAGGCGTGAGCACCTGCGGCCCGTGCGCCTGTTCGGCCGCGATGGCCACCCGCACCGGCCCCCAGGCCTTCGCCATCAGTTCCTGATAACGCTCAGGCAGGTCGCGGCCCTCGTTGAGCACCGCCAGGCTCATCACATGGAACCGGACGTCGATGTCGCGAACCTTCTCGACCTCCAGAATCCACCGCGAGGTGATCCAGGCCCACGGGCACAGCGGGTCGAACCAGAAGTCAGCACTCGATTTGTCGGCCATGGCTAAAGGATAGGTTGGACCCCGTGCTACCGAATCTGACGCGCAACGAAGCCATCGAACGCGCCGCGCTGGTGACCGTCGACTGCTACCGGATCGAACTGGACTTGACCCCCGGCGGGCAGGAGCGGGGCGACCCGGGGAAAATCACAGCGCCGACTACCTTCCGATCCACCACGACGGTGGAGTTCGAGGCGTTGCCGGGCGCCGACACCCATATCGATCTGGCGGCGGCGGCCGTCCACAGCGCGGTGCTGAACGGCCACGCCATCGACGTGTCCGGCTACGACGAGTCGACCGGAATCCCGTTGCGGGGCCTGGCCGCTCACAACACACTGGTGGTCGACGCCGACTGCTTCTACTCCAACACCGGTGAGGGCCTGCACCGGTTCGTCGACCCGGTGGACGGCGAGGTGTACCTGTACTCGCAGTTCGAAACGGCCGACGCCAAGCGGATGTTCGCCTGCTTCGACCAACCCGACCTCAAAGCCACCTTCGACGTCGTCGCCACCGCGCCGGCGCACTGGCAGGTGGTGTCCAA
This sequence comes from uncultured Actinomycetes bacterium, assembly GCA_903877095.1. Classification (GTDB taxonomy): domain Bacteria; phylum Actinomycetota; class Actinomycetes; order Mycobacteriales; family Mycobacteriaceae; genus Mycobacterium. The sequence goes on from CAIRCP010000105.1 coordinate 43,430, forward strand.
CGGCGCGACGGTGCAGGCGCACCGGGACGGCGACACCGCGACCCACACCTTCGCCACCACACCGAAGATGAGCACCTACCTGGTGGCGCTGGTCGCCGGGCCCTACGCGGTGTGGCGCGATACCTACCACGACGAGCACGGCGAGATTCCGCTCGGCATCTTCTGCCGCGCGTCGCTGGCTCAGCACATGGACGCCGAGCGGCTGTTCACCGAGACCAAGCAGGGTTTCGAGTTCTACCACACCAACTTCGGGGTGCCCTACGCCTTCGGCAAGTACGACCAGTTGTTCGTCCCGGAGTTCAACGCCGGGGCGATGGAGAACGCCGGTGCGGTGACCTTCCTGGAGGACTACGTGTTCCGCAGCAAGGTGACCCGGGCCTCCTACGAGCGGCGCGCCGAGACGGTGCTGCACGAGATGGCGCACATGTGGTTCGGCGATCTGGTGACCATGCGCTGGTGGGATGACCTGTGGCTCAACGAGTCGTTCGCCACCTTCGCCTCGGTGCTGTGCCAGGCCGACGCCACCGAATACGACCAGGCCTGGACGACATTCGCGAACGTGGATAAGTCCTGGGCCTACCGGCAGGACCAGTTGCCGTCGACCCATCCCGTCGCCGCCGACATTCCGGACCTGCATGCCGTCGAGGTCAACTTCGACGGCATTACCTACGCCAAGGGCGCCAGCGTGCTCAAACAACTGGTGGCCTACGTCGGGCTGGACCAGTTCCTGGCGGGTCTGCGGGATTACTTCCGCACCCATGCCTTCGGCAACGCCACCTTCGCCGATCTGCTCGGCGCACTCGAAAAGGCTTCCGGCAGAGACCTTTCCGATTGGGGCCGGCAGTGGTTGAAGACCACCGGACTCAACACCCTGCGTCCCGATTTCGACGTCGACGCCGACGGCCGGTTCACCCGGTTCGAGATCCGCCAGGGCGGCGCCGCCCCCGGCGCCGGGGAGACGCGGGTGCACCGGCTGGCGGTGGGCGTCTACGAGGACAACGGCGAGGGCAAGCTCGTGCGGCTGCACCGCGAGGAACTTGACGTGTCGGGGGGCACCACGGATGTCCCTGCGCTGCGGGGCGTTTCGCGCGGTCAGCTGATCCTGGTCAATGACGACGACCTGACCTACTGCTCCATGCGGCTCGACCCCGAGTCGCTGCGCACGGCGCTGGTGCGCATCGATGACATCGCCGATCCGATGCCCCGCACCCTGGTCTGGTCGGCGGCCTGGGAGATGACCCGCGACGCAGAACTGCGGGCCCGCGATTTCGTCGCGCTGGTGATGCGCGGCGTGCACGGGGAGACCGAGGTCGGGGTGGCCCAGCGGCTGCTGCTGCAGGCCCAGACCGCCCTGAACTGCTACGCCGAGCCCGGTTGGGCTGCCAACACGGGCTGGCCGGAATTCACCGACCGGCTAGTGCAGCTGGCCCGCGCGGCCGAGGCCGGCTCGGATCACCAACTGGCGTTCGTCAACGCCCTGTGCACTTCCGTTTTTTCTGGGGTCCAGTCGAACAGCCACCTGACGCTGCTCGCCGACCTCCTCGACCACGATCCCGCCGACTACGGGCTGCCGGGGCTGCAGGTCGACACCGATCTGCGCTGGCGGATCGTGACGGCCCTGGCCGCCGGCGGGCGGATCGACGGCGGTGTCGATTCGGGGGGCTCGGCGACGCCGTTCATCGACGCCGAGCTGACCCGCGACCCGACCGCTGCCGGACGGCGGCACGCGGCGGCGGCGGCGGCCCGTCCCCAGGCCGAGGTGAAACACCGGGCCTGGCGGGAGGTGATCGAGGACGACACCCTGGCGAACATCACCGCCCGTTCGATCATCACCGGGTTCGTCCACCCCGGGCGGGGCGAGCTGCTCGCCCCCTACACCCAGCGGTACTTCGACACGATTGCGGCGGTGTGGGAACGACGTTCCAGCGAGGTGGCGCAGACCGTCGTCGTGGGGCTGTATCCGTCCTGGGACATCAGCTCCGAGGGCATCGCTGCCGCGGACTGGTTCCTGGGCGGGCTGCACGTTCCCCCGCCACTGCGCCGGCTGGTCCTCGAAGGTCGCGCCGGTGTGGAACGGAGTCTCAAGGCCCGGAAGTTCGACACCGGAACCGATCCGGATTAGTCGGCCCTGCCGCCGGCATCAATCCGAAAGCAAATTGCCCGTTCTGCCTTCCAGCGGGATTTCGCCGGCGATCTTGCCGATCACCCGTCCCGGCCAGGCATAGGGCTGGCTATGGCGGGCAAACAGCCGCCCGTCGGTCTCGGCCAGCAATTCCGTCTCCTCGCCGAGCGGATCGATCACCGTGGCGACGAGATCGCCCTTGTGGACCCAATCGCCCAGCCGACGGCGATAGGCGACGAGTCCGGGGACCGGCGAGCGCAGTTGCGCCATCGCCGTCAGCGCCGTGGCGCGGCAGGACAACCGCGGGCGCCCTCCCGACCCATCGACGAAGCCGCGTCCCTGCAACATGCGCAGCAGCGCCGTGGCTTGATCGGCGGCGCGTTCGGGATCGACGTCGTCATTGCTGCCCAGTTCCAGGGTGGCGGCGAGGCAGGCCGGCGGAATGGGCAGACCGGGGTGGTTCGCGGCCAGCGTCCACCATGGAGCGGCGCAGGCCTCGTCAAAGGGGGAACCGCCCGATACCTCTGACAGGAGCACCGCTCGCGCATCGATCGCCGCGGCGATGTCCTCGGCCGCCGGCCACAGCGCCGGGCCGACGTACATGTGCGGCTCGGCCTCGTTGTCGGCGTGAAGATCGAGCACGAGGTCGGCGTCATGGGCGAGCGTCAGCAATCTGTGCCGCAGATGTGCCAGTGCTCCATCCGGCTGCATCGCCGCAAGCCGCGCGGACATCGCGGCCCGGATTGTCGCGACGTTCGACGCTGCGTCCGGCCCCAGCGACAGGCTGCCGAGGTCGGACAGATCGGCATAGTTCCGGTTGAAATTCTCCCCCGTGCCGCTTTCTAGCCGGCCCGACAGGAAGCTGGTTTCGGTCTGCGCCAGGCCGATGGGGTTGGCCTGCGGCACCAGCAGGATTTCCCCATGGACCGCGCCACGAGCGTCCGCTTCGGCCAGATGCCCGGCCAGAATGCGCAAGACCAGCATGCCGGGGAACTCGTCGGCATGCAGTCCGGCCTGCAAATACGCTTTCCTGCCCGTCCCGGGTTCAATTCCCCGGTCGCTGCGCTCCTGCCCGCCGGGTGCACCGAAGCGCAGGACGGTCAGGCGATATGGCGAACCCGGAAGATCGTGGTCCTGACGCAGCACGTTCTACTCCGCCTGTCTCATTCCGCCTGCGGATCGTGCGGCTCCGCAGTGTGCGTCTCGGAAGTATGCGGCTCCGGAGTATGCGCCTCGGGAACCTCCGGCACGGGCAGCGGAAGGACGGCCAAGTCCGTCTCGTAGTAAGCGGCACAGGCAGCATGCAGGCGATCCTTCAGCTTGCCTTCCGTCGCCAGCGCCCCTGCGATCAAACGATGACCGGGGGGCATGTCGCGCAATTCGATCCCGTGGGTATCGAGAAAGGCCGTCACGCCGGCCTCACCCAGTTCCGGCAGCTCCGTGGCGGCCTCGATGACGGCGACCGGCGAGGTCTGTGCGCGGTTGTCGGCGGCAATGCCAGGCGCGTTTGCAGCCGCCGTCTCCGCATCGGCAAGCAGTGCGGTCAGTGTGGTCCCATCGAAATACATATTTGTCCGTTCTCTCCAGTGTCATCCGTGCCGATCACGGATGCTCTCAATATCGAGATGGCCGGTGCCATCCTCATCTGAGCGATAGCGCAAAGCAATATGCGCTTCGTGTTCAACGCCAGGCGCGGTCACCGGGCCGGCATTGCCGACACAGTCCTCGATCAGTTCGGCGACCAGCGTATCCAGCGTGGCGGCGGAAGTGCTAACCGGCGCCAGCCGGGTGATGGTTCCGGCAGCCATGTCGATGACATCCCCCGGGCCGGCAAAGCACAGCCTGGTGTCGTGCGCGATGAAATCGTCTCCCTGAAGCTCGGTCTTGAGCGGGTCGATCTCGACCAGGACGGCGCCGCGCTCGCCGATCGCGGTGAGTCGGCTGTTGTCGTGGTTGGCGATGACGCCGCTGCCTTCCAGAATGCCAAGCCCGAACCGTACGCCTTCCTCGGCGCAGGCGACGGCAAGGCGTCCGAGACGGCGTGCGGACGCCAGATTCTGGTCGACGATGGCGGCTCCGAATAATCCAAACCCTTCCTGGATCACCAGTCCGTGCCGTCCCATATCCGAGGCGATGCCGAAGCGCAGCGCTTCGTAGGACGTGCCGCCGCCGATCATGAAACCGGACAGCGCCGAGGCCGCGCCGCTGACCCCGACGATCATCGCGCCGGCCGCCCGCGCCCGCGCAATAGCCATCAGCAGCGGCGTGACATCGCCGCGGTAGAACAGGGAATCCACCAGCCTGATCTGGTTGCCGCCGGTCAGGATGATGGTGCGCAGTCCGGCGATCTGCTCGACCAGCGCTTCATCGCGCATCCGGCGATCGATATTGTCGATGGTGACGTTCAGGTCGGTGGCCTCGACACCGTGTTCGCGCAACGCGTCGATGTAATCCCGCGCGGTTGCGCGGGGCTCGGCGGACGCGGCGGCAAGCACCCCCACCGGCCCCTCGCACTGCGACGCCAGTTCCGCAAGCAGCGGGCTGTCGCGGCCGAGTGGCGCCGAGCCCAGCAACATGACGCGCGAATGCGTCCCCGGCGTCACACCGTAGTCGCGGGACAACGCCGCCCGCCGGTTCTCGGCCAGTTGTGCGGCATTGAGCAGGCGCGTCTGCATGCTGGCTCGGAAGTCCACTGCCGTCATGCGGAAATCGCGCGCGCCTCCCGGAACGTAGGCAGCCGCATGGCCGCCTTGGCGGGATATCTCGACGCTGGTGGCGCAACCCGCCCTGGGCTCTATCGCGCGGGCGCGATCCGTCGGATAGGCCTCGGGGTCCCCCAGCACCAGCCGCGCCACGATGTCGTAGAGCGTATAGGCGCCGAAGACGTTGCGGAGCGAGCGGGCGGGGGCCTTGTAGGTAATGTCGCGCCGGGTCACCGGCCGCTTGTCCGGACCGGGGAGGACCTCGCCCGTTTCCAGGTCACAGATGTCACCGTCGTCGGCATAGCTGAAACCGATGTTATCGATCAGCCTGCCGGGGTGATCGACGTTCGCCTCCTCAAGATCGAGCACGAAGACCCCGTATTCGCCGATCACCCGCGCACTGTTGCCCTCGACGAACAAAGCGGTGTTTTCGTCGATGCCGAAGCCGCGCTTAACACCGGACGCCAGCATGCCGACGACCAACCGGCCGAACCGGCCGCGCTTGATGAAATGCTGGTCGACCATGCCCCAGGGAAAGAAGCCGAGCCCCGGCTCCAGCAGCATTCCGGGCTGGTCCGGATCATCGACCACACCATAGGTCGCCGCTTCCAGCGACGTGCCGCCGGAAATCATGACACCGGACATGATGGCGGCGCCAGCGCTCGACCCCGCGGCCAGCGCGCCCTGGCGCTGCGCTTTGCGGATCGCCTTCAGCACCAGGCTTTCCCTGCCGTTGGGCGCCAGCGCCCCGGTAATCAGGGCCTGATCGCCGCCGGTGAAATAGACGCTGCCATAGTCCTCGACGAGATCGGCGATCGCCTTGTCCTTCGCGGCCTCCGCCGCCCCGGCTCCGTGGACCCCGGCGAGGACGGCATCGAACCCATGGGCGCGAAACACCTCAACGGTTTCGGCGCCGACCTCGTCAGGCACCGAGGACGCCGTCGCGAACACGACGATCCTTCCGCCCGCCAGGCGGCGCATCTCGTCGTAGATGGCGGAATTGTCATCCTCCAGCCGGCCGCCGATGATCGCCAGTTTCGGGGTGGCGCTCCCCCCGATGCGCGACTGAGACTCTGCCACGTCTCCCTATGATTTCGCCGGAACGATCAGCACACCGCGATCATCCGAGGTGAGAACGAAGCCATCAGGAACATCGAAGGTGGATGCTGCCAGACGCTTTGCGACGGGTTCCGGCTCGGTCGCGGTGAATTTCGGGGTGAAGTGGACGATCCGCTTCCAGCAGCGCGTGATCCCATCGCAGAAGAACAACACCAAATCGTCGGGTTGCGCCTGCGATAGCGCCGCATCGAGGGCATCTTCCTCCTCCTCCACGATGGTGATCGCGTCGGGCGCGACACCTTCGGCAATCAGGGCAGCCCGCATCAGCATCGGCATTTCGTCGGGCCCGCGACCCCGCAGATTGTCGTCGCGGTGGCAGATATAGGCGTCGAAATGACCGGCGACCTTAGCCGCAATCGCCGTAACGTCCTCGTCGCGCCGGTCACCCGGGCAGGTCACGCCGACGATCCGGCGTCCGCGCGGCTTGAGCCTGTCGACCAGGTCGACCATGGCCCCCACCGCCGCCTCGTTGTGCCCGTAGTCGAGGATCACCCGGAAACCGTGTTCGTCGAATACGTTCATCCGGCCGGGGCTCTGGAAGAAACTGTTCTCAAAGGTGCGAAGTCCGTTGCGGACCTGATCCAGCGTCTTGCCGAGCGCATAGGCCATGCCGGCGGCGAACATGGCGTTTTCGACATTGTGCACCGCCTTGCCTTCCAGCGTCGCCCGGATGAGATGGGTCCAGATCAGTGGCATCTGTCTGCCATTGTCGTAGATCACGATCTGGTCGCCGTTCAGCCCCTGCTCAAGCACGATCGCGGGCTTTCCGAGCCGGATGTGTTCGCGCACCAGCTCATGCTCCGGGTTGCGCGTCACGTACATGACCTGCCTGGCGGGCGAGAAGGCGGCCATTTTCAGCGTCTGCTCGTCATCGGCGTTCAGCACCACCGTGCCGCGCGTGACTTCCGCGACGACGCGTTTCACCCGGGCAAGACCGTCCAGCGTGTCGACGCCGCCCAGGCCCAGATGGTCCGAAGTCACGTTCAGTACCGCGCCCACATCGCAAAAGTTAAAGCCCAGGCCGGATCGGACGATGCCGCCGCGCGCCGTCTCCAGGACCGCGATGTCGACCGAAGGATCGCGCAGCACCATCTTGGCCGAGACCGGCCCGGTCATGTCGCCCTTGACGGTCACGTTGCCGTCGATCACCACGGCGTCGGTCGAGGTCTGCCCCACCACATGGCCCGCCATTTTCAGGATGTGCGCCAGCATGCGCGAGCACGTGGTCTTGCCGTTCGTTCCGGTCAGGGCGGCGATAGGAACGCGCGCCTGGGTGCCCGGCGGAAAGAGCATGTCCATGATCGCCCCGCCCACGTCGCGCGGCGTGCCCTCCGAAGGCGCGATATGCATGCGCAGGCCAGGCCCCGCATTGACCTCACAAATACCGCCGCCGGTCTCGCGATAGCTCCTGGTGATATCGGTGGTCAGGAAATCCACGGCGCCGACATCGAGCCCGATCGCCCGGATCGCCCGTTCGGCCATCAGCTTGTTATCCGGATGGATCGAGTCGGTGACATCCACGGCCGTGCCGCCCGTCGAAATATTCGCGGTCTTGCGCAGATAGACCTCCTCGCCCTCGGCGGGGACGGTCTTTTCGGTGTAGCCCTTTTCCTCAAGCAGGCGCTTCGCCTGAGCATCGAGTTCGAGCCGGGTCAGCACGTTTTCATGGCCGACGCCACGGCGCGGGTCCTGATTGACGACGTCCACCAGCTCGGCAATGGTGTGGCGCCCGTCGCCCTTAACATGCCCCGGCACCCGGCGCGCGGCGGCGGCGAGCTGCCCATTAACCACCAGAAGCCGGTGGTCGTCGCCGCGCAGCATCGTCTCCACCAACACTGCCGATCCTTCGGCGTCGGCGAGCTCGAAGGCGGCGGCGATACCGTCCTCGGCGGTGATGTTGGCGGTAACGCCCCGGCCATGATTGCCGTCGAGCGGCTTGACGACCACGGGATAGCCAATGCGTTCGGCCGCCCCGATCGCCTCGTCCACGCTGTAGACCACCTTCTGCTTCGGCACGGGTAGGCCGAGATCGGCAAGTATCCCGTTGCACAGATTCTTGTCCGAAGCGATTTCGACTGCGATATGTGGGGTCCTCGACGTCAGCGCCGCCTCGATCCGCTGCTGGTACTTGCCCTCGCCGACCTGGATCAGGCTGGCGTCGTTCAGTCGGTAGACCGGAATGTCGCGGGCCTGGGCGGCACGTACCAATTCCATGGCCGAGGGACCGAGGGAACGCCTTTCGCTGTAGTAGAGAAAATCCTCGACGTTTTTGCCGAGGTCGGGAGCCTCATCCTCGTCGCGGGCGATAGCCGCCAACATGTCGCAGGCAACCTCGCCCGCCTCGATACCGATGTCCTCGTTATCGTAGCTGTAGAACACTTCGACGACATCTGGATCGCCCGTCGGTTCCGACCACGCCAGCGTGCCGTCAATGCCGGCGGCATGCTGAAGCGCCAAGGCCAGCCTTGCGGCCAGATCCCCGACGGAAAGCCCCTCGCCGGCGCGCAATCCGGCAAGCCACTCGGCCTGTTCCAGCGCAAGCCCCGGCAGCACGGCTGCCAATCTGTCGATCACGCCCGCCCCCAGGCCTTTGAGGGTTTCGGCATAGCTCGGTTTGAGGTCCAGCGTGAACCGGATCACCGCCTCCCGCGCATGAACGTTCGGACCGACATAAACCGAAATGGAATCGATATCCATGGGGCATCCTCATCAAGCGTCGGGCGTCTACTCACGAGTACGGGTTCGGACAGTGGAGCGCAATGAAGCGTATTCCAACATGCGCGCCACCGCTCGACAGGCGAGCCGAGCGGTTATGGCCGATACTCACTTGAACCCGAACAAGGAGGAGCACATGGCGACCACGTCAATCGGCCTCATTCAGCAGATGCTGCGCCGACGGCCCGTTATCGGCGCGCCGGTGGCCCACGGCGCCTCCGATCAACTGAAACGCAGTATCGGCACGTTCCAACTCACGCTGTTCGGTGTCGGCGCCACCGTCGGCACAGGCATCTTCTTCGTGCTGTCCGAGGCGGTTCCGGAAGCTGGTCCCGGGGTGGTCGCCTCATTCGTGATCGCCGGGATCGCGGCAGGACTCGCCGCGCTCTGCTACGCCGAACTCGCCTCAGCCGTACCCGTTTCCGGGTCCACCTACTCCTACGCCTACATCACTCTTGGCGAGGTGGTCGCCATGGTTGTGGCGGCCTGCCTGCTGCTCGAATACGGCGTGTCCGCCGCCGCGGTCGCGGTGGGCTGGAGTCAGTACGTCAACAAGCTGCTCGATAACTTCTTCGGCAATCACCTGCCCCAGGCCCTGTCGGCTGCGCCGTGGGGTGAGGCATCCCCGGGAATCATCAACCTTCCCGCTGTCGTCTTGGTTGGGTTGTGCGCCGTCCTTCTCATCCGCGGAGCCAGCGAGTCGGCGAAGGTCAACACCATCATGGTGCTGATCAAGCTGAGCGTTCTGGTGATGTTCGCCGTCATCGCCTTCACGGCCTTCGACGCCGATCGGTTCGCTGAGTTCGCGCCGTTCGGTGTCGCCGGAATCGGCACGGCGGCCGGCACGATCTTCTTCTCCTACATCGGCCTGGATGCGGTGTCCACCGCCGGTGACGAAGTCAAGGATCCTCAGAAGACCATGCCCCGGGCGATCATCGCCGCGCTGGTGACCGTGACAACGGTCTACGTCCTGGTCACCATGGCTGCAATCGGCGCGCAGCCCTGGCAGGAGTTCGAGGGCCAGGAAGCCGGCCTGGCCACCATCCTCGATCACGTCACTTCAGGCCACTACTGGGGCACAGTCTTGGCAGCCGGCGCCGTGATCTCCATCTTCTCGGTCACGCTGGTAGTCCTGTACGGCCAGACCCGAATCCTGTTCGCCATGGGCCGGGACGGTCTGCTGCCCCCACTGTTCGCCAAGGTCAACCCACGCACCCAGACGCCGGTGAACAACACCATCATCGTCGCGGTGGTGATCAGCATTCTCGCCGGTTTCGTCCCGCTGGACTATCTGGCAGACATGGTGTCCATCGGCACCCTGGTCGCGTTCATCGTCGTGTCCGTCGGCGTCATCATCCTGCGGATGCGTGAACCTGATCTACCGCGCGGATTCAAGGTGCCCCTCTACCCCGTGACACCCGTCTTGTCGGTGCTGGCGTGTGGGTACATCCTGTTCAGCCTGCACTGGTACACCTGGGTGGCGTTCTCGGGCTGGGTCTTCGTGGTGCTGGTGTTCTACTTCATCTGGGGCCGCCATCACAGTGCGTTGAACCGTGCCGGCGACGGGTAAGTACTAGGGGCGCGCAATCCCTGCCGACATCACCCGCACAGCGCTGATCAGGCCGTCGATCAGATTGCCCTCGCGGAACGCCGACGCCGCCGCGGAAACCCCCAACGGTGCCGCCGTCTCGACGCCGCGGCCACGCAAGTCCGGGCCGTACACCACCTCGATCGCGCGCTGGTCCGGTGAAACAGCAAGCAGCACGGCGTTGTTCGGCGTCGGGACATCGGCGAGCACCGCACGGGCACTGGCGGCGGTGTCGGCGCCCAGGTCGCCTACATAGACCGCGAATCTGGCACGCGACTGCCGGGTGGCATTGGTCAGCGCGGTGTCCAACGTCATGAGATTCAGCGTCGGGAACGGGTACCGACCCGGCAGTTCGCCCGGGTCCGCGGCGATGGACAGCCGGCCACTGGAGGTCACCGCCCAGCCCATCGGCAGGCCGTCCGCGTCCATACGGGCAACGAGATACTCACCACCGGCCACTGGCGCCACCTCCGAAATCGACAGTCCCGCCATGGCCGTCGCCGGAACTGGGAATCGCTTCATCCACCGCGGCCCACAGTATCGGCTCGTGCGTAAACGGCTGGGAGAGTTGATAGGTGGGACGGTTTTTGCGGCCCCGCGAGTAGATCAGCGCGATCAGCGCGGTCACCAGCAGGACGAGCAGTCCATTGAGCAGGGGGTTACTCACAGGAACAGACCGTATCGCAGGGCGCCGCTTTACGCCCAACCGCCTCAGCGGCGCCGCCAGTGCTCCAGGGCTTCCTCGAACGGGCGCTGCAGGGCGTGTGAGCGTTCAGGCCGCCCCTTCGCCGAGGTAGCGCGCCCAGGCCGGGTCGAGTTCCTTGACACTGCACAGTAGCCGCCAGTGCTGGCCCTTCGGCGGCGTCGGAACGTGCCGCAACGTCCAGCCCAGTTCGGTGAGCAATTTGTCGGCCTTGCGGTGGTTGCATGCCGAACAGGCGGCCACGCAGTTCTCCCAGGAATGGTCGCCACCGCGGCTGCGGGGGACGACATGATCGACGGTGTCCGCCTTGGCGCCGCAGTAGGCGCACCGGAACCGGTCGCGGTGCATGAGGGCGGCCCGTGTCATCGGGACACGGGCCCGATAGGGCACCCGGACATAGGTCCGCAGCCGGATCACCGACGGCACCGTGATGATCCTGGCGGCCGAGTGGATCACCGGCCCGTTGGGATCGTCGTGCACCACGTCGGCCTTGCCGCAGAGCAGCATCACCACCGCGCGGCGGATCGGCAGCGCCGTCAGCGGTTCGTACGTCGAATTGAGCAACAGAACCCGTCGCCGCCCCCACACCGAGGACTCCTGAACGGGGGCGTGGGTCTCGACACTGTGCAAAGGTCGCGCGCCAGCCTTGCTCGCGACGTTCCGTTTGCGCTGAGCCATGCGTCCTCCGCTGACCAGTGCACCACGGATCGGCGCCGACCGCATGTCTATTCACCTCGTGTTCAATAGAGGCGTGACTGATGGCGAGACCCCGCAGACGTTCTACGACGCCGTCGGCGGCGCCGAGACGTTCCACACCGTCGTGTCCCGTTTCTATGAGCAGGTTCGCGACGACGAAGTGCTGCGGCCGTTGTACCCGGACGAGGATCTCACCGCCGCCGAGGACCGGCTGCGGATGTTCCTCGAGCAGTACTGGGGTGGTCCGCGGACCTACTCCGAATTGCGCGGGCACCCGCGACTGCGGATGCGTCACGCGCCGTTCCGGATCGGCTTTCTGGAGCGCGACGCCTGGCTGCGCTGCATGCACACCGCAGTCGCGTCGATCGACTCGGCGACCCTCGACGACGGACATCGCCGCGAACTGCTGGCCTATCTCGACATGGCGGCGCAGTCGATGGTCAACGCCGCGTTCTGACGTCAGACAAGCACCAGCGGGGCCGGACCCAGCCGGCGGAAGATCGAGCCGTAGCGGGCGTCGACCCGCAGCCAGGCCGGCGAAACCCGCACCCGCACCACCTCGGCCGCCGGGCAGTCCTGCGGAATGAACCTCATCGCGGCCAGCGCCAGCGCACATCGCAGCGGGACCCCGACCGCGCCGGTGTCCGAACTGACCTGCAACACGAACTGGTCCAGCAGTGCGGCCGGCGGGCCGTGTCCGCCGGCTTCCCGCGACACGTCGGCGCCCTGGCGGGCCAGATCCTGCACCACCGCGGCCGGCACGTCGTCGAGGTGGACGAAACCGGACTCCGACGGCAGCGCGCCGCGCCAGGCGGAATCCATCGGATAGCCGGGGTCGACGAACCCCGAGTCGTGGGGAGTACGCAGCGCCGACACCAATTGATCTGCGGCGCAACTGATGTCGGCCGGGCGCGCCTCTCCGGCGACCGCGCGGCCGGCCAGCACGTCGAATCCGGTCTGAGCCCACACGCCCAACAGCCCGTCCGCGCGGTTGCGCAACCGGACGACCGCGGTCTCATCGAGCGCCCTGGCCCGTTCGGCGAACACCGCCAGATCGTTGCGCGAGGAATCGTCGCGCAGCCACACCCCGCGCTCTGGGCGCCCCGGCTCGGTAGCGCTCATCGAAGCCAGCGCTGCAGATACTCCCGATGAGTCTGCGACAACCGCACCAGCCGCTGCTCCTCGATGTGGACCGCGGCCAGCTGGGTCTCGGCGATCACCGCGGGCTCGGAGTCGGGGGCAGCGTCGACCGGACGGACCTCGTAGCCGAGGGTGAAGTCGACCGCGCGCAGGCGTTTGGTCCACATGGTCACCTGAAGGGGCGAATCAACAAGGCGCAGTTGGCCTTTGTAGAGAACTCGCACCTCGTGAATCAGCAATCCGATGGTCGCGACGTCCTCGGCGAACGGCTCGCGCAGGAAGTCGACCCGCGCCTCCTCCAGGATCGTCACCATGGTCGCGTGGTTGATGTGCTGGTACATGTCAATGTCCGACCAGCGCACCCGCACGCCGGTGGTGAACCCGTTCATCGCCGACTCAGCCACTCTTCCCCGACCCGCTCGTCCTGGTCATGCTGCGGATCTGGCGGGCTGCGACGGACAGGGTGGCCAGGTCGCGCGGGTCGCCGCTGTAGATCTCGGTGAGAGTTCGCCGGGCCCGCTGCACCCGGGAGGGGTTGCTCTGCTCCCACTCGGCGATCTTCTGCTCCCCGGTCTCGTCCGGCTCCCCGACCGCCAGCACGTCGAAGCACAGGGCGCGCAGTGACCCGTAGATGTCGTCGCGAATGGCCAACCGCGCCAGCGCATGCCAGCGATCGTCGCGCGGCAGTCCGGAGACCGCCGTCAGCAGTCCGTCGGTGCCGAGGAAATCCATCAGCGCGAAGTAGGTGTCGGCCACTTCGGCCGGCTCGCGGTCGGCGATGTCGGCGATGTCGATCACATCCAGCAGGCTGTATCGGTAAAGTCCGGCGGCCACGGCGTAAGCCAGTTCCTGGGGAGCACCGCTCGCGGCGAACTCGGCGCTCTCCTTGGCCACGATCGCCTGATCGTCGCCGCGCAGCCAGCGCGGCATTCCGGGATTCAGTTCTGCCACCTTGGCGGCGAAACGGTTGATCTCAGCGCCGACGGCCAACGGCTGCGGACGGTAGTTCAACAGCCACCGCGCGGACCTGTCCAGCAGGCGGCGCAGATCCAGCGTCATGCGGTCGGTGACGGCGACGGGAACACCGGCGTCGCCGGCTGCCCTGATCGCCCGCCACGTCGTCCCGATGCCGAAGATGGCCTCGGCGGCGGCGAACGCCCGGACGGCATCCACGTAGCCGACACCGGCGTCATCGGTGACCCGGTAGGCGAAGGTGATCCCCCCGGTATCCACGACGTTGTTGACCAGCATCGTCGTGATGATCTCGCGGCGAAGTTGATGGGTGCGGATCCCGGCGGCGAAGTGATCGCGAAGTTGAGCCGGGAAGTATCCGGGCAGCCGGGAGATGAACGTCTCCTGATCTGGCAGGTCGCTGGCGAGCACTTCTTCTTTGAGTGCCAGCTTCACGTGCGCCATCAGGGTCGCCAACTCCGGCGAGGTGAGGCCCGTGCCGATGTCCTCGCGGCGCAGGATCTCCTTGTCCGACGGCAGCGCTTCCAGGCCGCGGTTGAGGTCACGACGCTCCTCGAGTTCGGCGATCTGCCGGGCATGCACGTTCAGCAGAGCCGCGGCATTGGCCCGGCTGGTTCCCATCAAGTCGTTCTGGTCGCGGTTGTCGGTGAGCACCAGGCTTCCGACTTCGTCGGTCATGGACGCAAGCAGTTCGGTGCGGTCGCCCGCGTCGATGGCGCCGGCGTTGACCAGCGAGTCGACCAGGATCTTGATGTTGACCTCGTGATCGGAGCAGTCCACGCCAGCCGAGTTGTCCATCGCGTCGGTGTTGATCCGCCCGCCGGACAGGTCGAATTCCACCCGGCCCAGCGATGTCACACCGAGGTTGCCACCCTCCCCGATCACCTTGGCGCGCACCTGATTTCCGTTGACCCGGATGGTGTCGTTGGCGCGGTCGCCGACGGCGGCGTCGGACTCGGACTCCGCTTTGATGTAGGTGCCGATGCCGCCGTTGAACAGCAGGTCCACCGGTGCCTGCAGGATGGCCCGCATGAGTTCCGGCGGGGTCATCTCGGTGACCGCATCCTCGATGCCCAGTACCCGATGCATCTCGGCGCTGATCGGGATCGACTTCTGCTGCCTGCTGAACACACCGCCGCCGGCGCTGATGAGGGCGGGGGCGTAGTCCTCCCAACTGGACCGCGGAAGCTCGAAGAGCCGCTGGCGTTCCACGAAGGATTGCGCCGCGTCGGGATCGGGATCGACGAAAATGTGCCGGTGGTCGAACGCGGCGACCAAACGGATGTGCGGGGACAACAGCATTCCGTTGCCGAACACGTCGCCGCTCATGTCCCCGACGCCGACGACGGTGAAGTCCTCGGCCTGGGTGTCCACCCCCATCTCGCGGAAGTGCCTCTTGACCGACTCCCAGGCGCCCTTGGCGGTGATGCCCATCGCCTTGTGGTCGTAGCCGACCGAGCCGCCGGAGGCGAACGCGTCCCCGAGCCAGAATCCATAGGATCCCGCGACGTCGTTGGCGATGTCGGAGAAGGTGGCCGTGCCCTTGTCGGCGGCGACCACCAGATAGGCGTCGTCACCGTCGCGGCGCACGACCCGCGGCGGGGTGACGACGGCGCTGCTGGCCCGGTCCACGTTGTCGGTGACATCGAGAAGCCCGGCGACGAACAGCCGGTAGCAGGCGATTCCTTCGTCGCGAAAGGCATCGCGGTCGGCGGCCGGGTCACCGGTGGGGGCCGGTGGGTGCTTGACCACGAAACCGCCCTTGGCGCCAACCGGGACGATGACGGCGTTCTTCACGGCCTGGGCTTTGACCAGGCCGAGAATCTCGGTGCGGAAGTCCTCGCGGCGGTCCGACCAACGCAGCCCGCCACGGGCCACCGGACCGAACCTCAAGTGCACGCCCTCGACCCGCGGGGAGTAGACGAAGATCTCGAACTTCGGCCTGGGCAGCGGAAGTTCGCCGATGAGTTCCGGATTGACCTTGAACGACACGACGTTTCGCGCCCGAGCCGATTTCGGATCGGTGACGTAGAAATTGGTGCGCAGGGTCGCTTCGATCATCGAGGCGAAGGCCCGCAGGACGCGGTCGGTGTCCAGAGAAGTCAACGCGTCGATGTCCGCGGCGACCGCACGTGCGGCGGCTTTGGCGTCGAGGCCCTTGGCCGCGGAGTCCGGATCGAAGACCGCCTCGAACAGCGCGACGAGGGAACGGGCCGTCGAGGTGTTGTCGAGCAGCACGGCCTCGACATGCGACTGGCTGTAGGGAAAAGCAGCCTGCCGCAAATACTTCGCATAGGCGCGCAACAGAGTGACCTGCGGCCAGGCCAGGCCGGCGCGCAGCACCAGTTCGTTGAACCGGTCGATCTCGGCGCGGCCCGCCCAGATCGCACTGACGGCATCGTTGAAACGCGCTCCGGTGGCATCCCAGTCCTCGGCGGACAGCGACCGCGGAAACGCCGAGTCGTGCCGGATCCGGAACTGGTAGATCCGCACCGTCAGGCCGTCACCGCGGGTCACGGTAAACGGCCGCTCCTCGAGGACCTCCACGCCCATGCATTGCAGCACGGGCAGCAATTGACTCAGCGACGCCGAACTGCCGCCGAGGTACCAGGTGAGGAATGCCTCTCTATCGACATCTCCGGGTTCGAGTTGCAGGAGCACTGAATCGGGATGCAGCGCTTCGATGATTCCGATGTCGGTGATCACCTCGTCGGGCCTGACGACCTGTTTGAATGCCTCGGGCAGCGCATCGGCGTAGTGTTCGGCGACCCCGGCCTCGATGGCCCCCGTCGCCACCGATCCCAGCAGTCGGTCCGCCCAGGTGCGGGTGGCCTCGGTGAGCAGATCCTCGATTCGGCTGCGATTGGCCTCGGACAAATCGAGCGGACCCGGATCCTCCGGCAGCCGAACAGTGAAATGCACCACTGCCCAAGGGGATTCGCTAACCCGGGCCGCATAGTCGATGCTCGCGCCGCCGAATTCACGGACCAGGATGTCCTGCATGGCCAGTCGCACGGCCGTGGTGTACCGGTCCCGGGGCAGGTAGACCAGGCAGGAGACGAATTGCCCCAGCCGGTCGGAGCGCACGAACAGCAGCGCTCGCCGCCGGGATCCGAGGTCGATGACCGCGCCGGCCATGTCGAGCAACTGCTCGGCGGTCAGGGCGAACAACTCCGAGCGCGGGATCGTCTGCATGACGTCGAGAAGCAGCTGGCCGGGGTGGCGGGGGTCCCCGCCGGACATCGCCAGCACATCCTGCACCCGCCGCGAAATCAGCGGGATGTCAAGAACATTCGCATTCATCGCCGCGACGGTGAACAACCCGATGAACCGGTGCTCGAACACCTCCTGCCCGCCGGAGCCCTCCCCCGAGTGCCCGCCGGGACCCTGCTCTCGCACCACCACGATGTACGGGTAGGCGCCGTAACGCAGGAAACTGGGCATGGTGGCCTGGGCCAGCACCACGGTCTCCCCCGGCCTGCTCAGCGGGGGCAGCACCTCGGTGCGCAGCAGCGTCACGCCGAGCCGGGTCGCGACGTCGGCCTCGGCATGGCCGTCGGCCACGGTGCAGCGCTGGTATCCCAGGATGATGAAGTTGGCGTCGAGCCAGCGCAGCAGGTACGAGACATCCATGCGGTCGGACTCGGGGAACCGGCTGCCGTGGTCGGCGGTGAGTTCGTGGGCCAGCCGCAGCATCGTCGCCGACAGTGCCGCGGAGTCCTTGGCGACCTGACGCGCGTCGGCGACCACCATCGGCAGCAGCCCTACCGCCTCGCTGAGCGCGCGCAGATTGACCGTCGGGGACAGTTGGATGTGAACCCAGGACTCCTCGATCTCTCCGTCCGCGCCAGTGTCGTCGCTTTCGTGGTCGACCGGCCGAACCGCGATGAGGTTGCCGTCTGCGTCGCGGCGCACCCACACTCCCGGGTGCATCAGCGACAGGTAGGCGACACCGAGACGGTGCAGCAGGACGGTCACCGAGTCCATCAGCATGGCGGCCTGGTCGGTGACGATCTGCAGCGCCGGGCCGAACCCGCCGTCGTCGCCCGTGCCGTAGACCTGCACCAGCGTCTCGCCGGGTTGGCGGCGCCGGGCGAGGTGTTCCTCGGCGGCGATCAGCGTCGGGACGACGAACGAGGTCAGGGTCTGGGCTTCGTCGGCGCCGGTGGGCTCGGCTCCGCCCGCCGGGCCACGGTAGGTCGCCGCGTAGGCGTCAGCAAGGTCGGGGGTGTTCGGACCAACCGTCATTGGTAAAGGCTCCTGCGTCGGCGTGCGTATCGACGTTGACACGCAGCGCCGACATTAGTCGCGTGTGAGCCTGCGGTGGGTCACTCGGTGGGGACGCGCCGCTTCTGCTCCGAGTCGTTCGACCTTGTTCTCCTCGTACGCACCGAAGTTGCCCTCGAACCAGAACCATTTGGCCTCATTGGAGGCATCGCCTTCCCAGGCCAGGATGTGGGTGCAGGTGCGGTCCAGGAACCAGCGGTCGTGGGAGATCACCACCGCACAGCCGGGAAACTTCTCCAGCGCGTTCTCCAGGGAGCCCAGGGTTTCGACGTCGAGATCGTTGGTGGGCTCGTCGAGCAGCAGCAGGTTGCCGCCCTGCTTGAGGGTCAACGCGAGATTGAGCCGGTTGCGTTCGCCGCCGGACAGCACACCGGCCGGCTTTTGCTGGTCGGGGCCCTTGAAACCGAATGCCGAGACGTAGGCCCGGGACGGGATCTCGGTCTGACCGACCTCGATGTAGTCCAGTTTGTCGGAGACCACTTCCCAGACAGTTTTCTTCGCGTCGATGCCGGACCGGCTCTGATCGACGTAGCTCAGCTTGACCGTGTCGCCGACCCGCACCGTGCCGCTGTCCGGCTTCTCCAGTCCCACAATGGTTTTGAATAACGTGGACTTGCCGACCCCGTTGGGTCCGATCACGCCGACGATGCCGTTGCGCGGCAGAGTGAAGGACAGGTCCTTGATGAGCAGCCGCCCGTCGAAGCCCTTGTCGAGGTGGTCGACCTCGACCACGACGCTGCCCAGCCGGGGCCCGACCGGGATCTGGATCTCCTCGAAGTCGAGCTTGCGGGTCTTCTCCGCCTCGGCTGCCATCTCCTCGTAGCGGCCAAGCCGGGCCTTGTTCTTGGCCTGTCGGGCCTTCGCCCCGGAGCGCACCCAGGCCAGCTCCTCCTTGAGGCGTTTCTGCAGCTTCTGGTCCTTCTTGCCGGACACTTCGAGGCGCTCGGCCTTCTTCTCCAGATAGGTCGAGTAGTTGCCCTCGTAGGGATAGGCCCGGCCGCGGTCGAGTTCGAGGATCCACTCGGCGACGTTGTCGAGGAAGTAGCGGTCGTGGGTGACCGCGAGGATGGCGCCCTTGTACGCGGCGAGGTGCTGTTCGAGCCACAACACGCTTTCGGCGTCGAGGTGGTTGGTGGGCTCGTCGAGCAGCAGCAGGTCGGGCTTGCTCAGCAGCAGCTTGCACAGCGCCACCCGGCGCTTCTCGCCGCCGGAGAGGTGGGTCACCGGCTCGTCGGGCGGCGGGCAGCGCAGCGCGTCCATGGCCTGCTCGAGCTGGGAGTCGATGTCCCAGGCGTCGGCGGCGTCGAGGTCCTCCTGGAGCTTGCCCATCTCGTCCATCAGCTCGTCGGTGTAGTCGGTGGCCATCAGTTCGGCGACCTCGTTGTACCGATTGAGCTTGGCCTTGATGGCCACGCCTTCTTCGACGTTCTCCCGGACCGTCTTGGTCTCGTCCAGCTCCGGCTCCTGCATCAGGATGCCGACCGTCGCGCCGGTGGCCAGGAACGCATCGCCGTTGTTGGGCTGGTCCAGGCCGGCCATGATCTTCAGGACGCTCGACTTGCCGGCTCCGTTGGGACCGACAACGCCGATCTTGGCGCCCGGAAGGAAGCTCAGCGTGACATCGTCGAGGATGACCTTGTCGCCGTGAGCTTTGCGGACTTTGCGCATGGTGTAGATGAATTCGGCCACGCGGCCCATCCTAAGCGGCACTACCCGGCGGTCGGTGGCCGCGCCGGGGGCTTCACCGGCGCGGCCACCCGCGTCATGCCGAGAGCGCCAGTTCGGCGTCCGCGCTATCGCCGTCCGCGCCGGTGTCGGTGTCGGTGTCGGTGTCGGTGTCGGTGTCGGGCGGCGTATCGGTGCCGGCGTCGGCATCGTCGGGATGCTCCGGGGACACGTGACTCGCCTGCGGGGGCTGCTCGATGCGGGCGATCATCCTGGCCAGATCAGGCCCGACGGCGGTGGCCCGCATCTCCAGTGAGGACCGCTTGATGCCATCGCGATCCTCGTACTCACTGGTGTGGACGGTGCCGACCGCGATGACGGACGCTCCCTTGTACAGCCCGGCGCCGACCCCCGTCACCAGCCTCCCCCAGCAGTTGACGGTGATGTAGAGCGAGTTGCCGGGTTCCCAGGAGCCTTCGCCGGTGCGCCGGCGCGAGTTGCTGGCCATCCGGAAGCTGATCACCTCCTGGCCGCCCACGACGCGGCGGCGAAGGTCGGTGATGATTCGTCCGACGACGGTAATCGGTGTTTCGAACATGGTGGGGTCCTCTCTCGGGTGCGAAACGTGTTGCACCGATTGAGCCGCACGGCACCGACAGCCGGGGTATTCGCGACGACGAGTGCGAGGCGGGCTGTGCATGGAACCCGAACTGTGGATGACCACCCGTAACCCGGACGATCTCCGATCGCCGATCAACTACCGATCAGCGGCCCACGCCTCCGGAACTGTCCCGGCGGGCGAGTTCGGCCAGCATGGCGTTGTAGGCGGCCATGTCGGCATCGTGGTCCCGGTCTGCAGCGCGATCCAGGCGGGTGGCGGTGCGCCGGTCGCTGCGCTGCCATTGGATCAGCAACGCCAGCATGACCACGACCAGAGGGATCTCGCCGGCAGCCCAGGCGATCGAACCGCCAAGGTGCTGATCGCCGACAAGGTCTGTGTGCCAAGGAAGTTGCAGGGACCGATAGAAACGTTCACCCAACACGGCCGGCATTCCCATCAGCACCACGCCGAAGAACGCATGCAGCGGGATCGACGCGAAGACCATCCCGATCTTGCCCAGCGGTGGAACCGTGCGCGGCGTCGGATCGATGCCGATGACGACCCAGTAGAAGAGATAGCCGCTCATCAGGAAGTGCAGATTCATCAGCACGTGCGCGCCGTGATGGCTCACCGCGGCGTCGAAGATGCCGCCGAAGTACAACGCGTAGAAGCCCGCGACGAACATGATGGTCGCGACGACCGGATGGGTGAAGAACCGCGACCATCCGCTATGCAGTCCGACCAGCAGCCATTCGCGCGGACCCGGCGGGTTGCCCTTGCCCGCGGTGGGCAGTGCCCGAAGGGCCAATGTGGTGGGGGCACCGAGCACCAGCAGGATGGGAACGAGCATCGACAACAACATGTGCGCGGTCATGTGCATGCTGAACATCGCCGGCATGTACCGTCCCAGGCCCGACGATGTCGTGAACAGCAACAGTGCGCAACCCAACAGCCAGGCGATGGTTCTGCCGACGGGCCAGTCGTCCCCGCGGCGCCGCAGCCTCACCACACCCGCCACATAGACCGCCGCGAGAATGATTGCGGCGCTGCCGAATAGCAGATCGAATCGCCAGTCCAGCAGGATGCGCGCCGGCGTCGGAGGCCCGGCGAGGTCGTAGCCGAGGGCAACCTCGGCGGCGGAGGGATTGAGCACACTGGGAGGAGGCGGTGGCGTCCGGCCGAGTCCGACCGCGATGCCGAACGTCGCGCCGAACAGCAACGCCTCCGCGGTGGCCAGTCGGATCAGCGGACCCCGCGCATCGGGGTCGCCCTGCAGCACCGCCACCGCACCTCGGCGCTGACGCCAGCCGATGACTCCCAGCACGGCCAGGGCTATCGCCTTGGCGATCACCAGTCGCCCGTAGGACGTCGAGGCCAGGTCACCAGGCGCAATCCGCACCAGCGCGTTGATGATTCCGGAGATCAGCATGGCGACGAAGCACCACAGCGCCACGGCTGAGAACCGGCGCGCGGCGAGGTCGGTGTGCGCTCCCCCACGCATCCCGTGCGCCAGCAAAGCAAGCAGTCCGCCGGCCCACAGCGCCCCGGCGGTGAGGTGGATCAGGAGGCTGTTGGTGGCCAGATCGTGCGATCCTCCGGCCGCGGAGTGGCCGGTCAGCGCCAGTGGGACAAGGGTCAGCAGCGCCAGCCCGAACAGGACCGGCGTCCACCACCAGCGCAGCACCGATCGGCATCCGGCGGTGAGGGCAAGCGCCAGCAGCGCTGTCCACCGCCACGCCGACGCGGCGTCGACGGCACCGGCCACCCGCCAGATGTCGACCGGATTCAGATGGTCGAACAAGCGCTGGCCCGAGACATCGGAGACGGTCAGCGGCACCAGCAGTGCCGCGCTGACCGCCCACCCGGCAGCCCCGATCCCGGCCAGCCGCAAAGCCCGATATCCGGCAGTGTCGAGAACGCCGCTGGCCTGGGGCGGGACGAGGAACGCGGCGAACATCAATCCGCCCACCGCGACCGTCGCCGCGATCTCACCGGCAGCGCGAATAAACGGCAATCCGAGGGTGGTGACCGGGCCGGGGTCAGGCAAGCCAGTGGCAG
This sequence comes from uncultured Actinomycetes bacterium, assembly GCA_903877095.1. Classification (GTDB taxonomy): domain Bacteria; phylum Actinomycetota; class Actinomycetes; order Mycobacteriales; family Mycobacteriaceae; genus Mycobacterium. The sequence continues at coordinate 65,798 of CAIRCP010000105.1, forward strand.
TCAGCGCATCGGCCAGAGACAGCGCCGCGAGAGCCGCAGCCGTCGTTCCGGCGAGTAGCGCGACAGCGACGAGCAACGGCCATGGGCCGCGCCGCGCCGCGGGCGGAGTCACGATGGCGATGCTACCTGCGCTGCGGCACTCGCTCGACGTTGAAGTCGATCGATCCATCCGAAACGCCCGTGACCGTCACCGCCCATTTGTCGGCGTTTCCGTCAATCGTGGCGACGCAGCGAATAGTGCTGCCCGGAACCAAAGACAACTCGCCGCTGCATTTCGTCTGGTCCGGTGGTCGTCCGTACAGCGGGGTGAGCTTGGCCGCGACCTTGTCCTCCACCTGCTGCAGTGGCAGGAACCCGATGACGGCGAGCTTGAGCGACAACCCTTTGGCTTCGGTGATCTCCACGGTCTGGTTCAGGGTGGCGCCGTTTTTGCTGACGCTGCACGGAACCCAGCTGCCGACCCGGCCGCTCAGGCCCGACTCGCAGTCGACGTTCTTGGCGCCTGTGATGCCCGCGACCCTTTTGGCGACCTGATCTTTGCTGAGCTGCGCCTGGGTGACCTCCCAGACGGCTTTGCCGCCGTCAACCTTGATGGTAGTCAGCAGGGCGGTGACGGAATCGTTTTGGTTGAAGGTCACGTCGCAGCGGGTCGTCGCACCGACCTGAGCCGAAAGGCTGTTGGGGCACTTGATCCATTTGGCCGGGGTGCCGGAGCGAACCAGTTGCTGGGCGAGACCGTTCTGGAGATCGACCGAACTCACCGGATCCGGCGGAACCTCCCGGGCGCAGCCGGTGGCGCACAGCGCCCCGATAGCGACGACCGACACTGCCCGGAGAATCGAGCGAACGGGCATCACGACCTCCGAAACCTGTCAACAGACGACAGCGACGATAGCAGCGAATCGTGGATGCGCGTCCGACTGATCAGTACGCGTCGGCCGCCGTCCGGTTCGGGAAGCCCAGCTTCACCTCGCGGGCGTAGAACTGCTCCCGAGAGATTTCATGGACACGTTCCATGTCGGCGAGGATGGCGCGCAGTTCGTCCAGATAGGCACGGCGGCGCTCGCGGAGGTCCGTCGACGGCTCGAGCAACTTCTGATCAGCCGCCACCTGACGCGCGGTGGTGAACAGCAGCGCCGACACCGACTCGTTGCTGCGCACGATGCCCTGCGCGGCGTACTGCGCTCCGACCCCCAGGGCGGCTTCGGTGAGCTCCTTGCCGCCGATGTCGGCGGGTGCGTCGCACAGGACGTCGGCCACGATTTCGTAGGCCTCGAAGAACGGGCGGAGCATCGCGCTGGACATCAGCGGCCGCTTAGTCCGCAGCAGGTTTTCGACGGCTTCGGGGCCGGCGTCGAGATGGGTCTTCCAGTCGTCGATCCACTCCAATTCCTCGGCGACGTTGGCCCGGAAGGTGGCCGAGACGGCGAAGTAGAACTCGAACTTCAGCAGTGCCCGCAACCGCATGGCCTGGGCCCAGAACGCGTCGACCCGCTCGCCCTCTGGAGCCCGACTGGCATGCAGTAGGGCGAGTTCCACAATCGAGGTCTCCAGGAAGGCATGGATCAGCGAGTTGCGGTAGAACGCCGCCTCGAGTTCCTGTTCGGGAGCGATCCGCCACACCGGCTCGTGCCCGCCGTCGATCCGGGTCACTGGATGGCCGTTGGACAAGGCGTCCAAGGCCGCGCGCACACCTTCGTTCGAATGAAGTCGCAAGGCGCTGTTGGTCATTGGCGTCTTCTTGCGCTGCAGGTAGTCCAGCGAGTCTTGCAGCGAGTGGTGGATCTGACGCAGGGTCAGCGCCCGGCCGCGCGTCGCGAGCAGGACCGCCGAGGCAAGAGCGGTGGCGTTGATCGGAGTCGCCCGTTGAATCCGCCAGGCGACCTCGATAGCCATCTTCTGCATGGCAAGACGCTTCGCCGCCTCGTCCTGGGCGATCGGGCCGGCCGGGTCGCCGAGATACTGGCGCATCGAGACCGCTTCGGGGAAACGGACGTAGATTTTTCCGTAGTTGCGCTCACCCTGGGCTTTGATGAAGTTCACCAGCCACTCCGCACCCTCGGGGATCTTCTCCCCGCCGCGGGCGTAGGCCGCGTACTCCGCGGTCTCGTGCAACTGGTCGAAGCTGACCGACGTCGGCTGCAGCAGGATGTCCTCGCTGCGGCCGTCGAGGTAGGCGTCGGCGACATAGGACAGCAGACCGAGCTTGGGCGGCAACATCTTTCCGGTACGCGACCGGGTGCCCTCGATGGACCAGCTGAGGTTGAAGCGTTTCTGCACGATGTAGCCGACGAACTGGCGCAGCACGTACTTGTACAGCGGATCGTCGAGCTTGCGGCGCAGAAAAATGACGCCCGAGCGGCGGAACAACGGGCCCATGAAACCGAATGAGAGATTGATTCCGGCGAAGGTGTGCGCCGGTGGAAGTTTGTTCTCCTGCAATGCCACCGGCACAACGACGCCGTCGAGGTAGGAACGGTGCGACCACAGCAGGACGGCCGGGTGATCGGCGAGGGCCTGGCGCATGGCCTCGATTTGCGCTGCGTCGTAATCGATCCGGGGGTCGAAGCCGCGGCTGAAGATGGCCCGGCCCAGGTTCGGGATCAGATCGACGGAGAACCTGCTCCAGCCGGTGGCGAGCTCGTTGAGCATCTCCTCGGCCTTCTCGGGAGAGGCCCCGGGAATGTCCTCCAGACCCTTGGCGAACCGGTTCGACGCCATGATTTCGTCGGTGAGCAGCCGCGGGGACTTGTATTCCGGCCCGAGTAACCGCAATTCGATGCGCTCGATGGCAAGGTTGGCCCGCCGCAAGACGAATCGGGCGAAATCCTGCTTGCTGTCCCCGACGACGTCGGTGTCCCATTGGCTGCGCAGTTCGGACACTTTTGCAGGATCACCGGCCACGACTCGGGCCCGCGAGGGGTCTTTCTTCAGGATCGCCTTCTGCAGCATCGTCGGCGGCCGGTAGGTCTCGCGTCCGGAGATCAGGCCCGCCAACTTCACCCGGGTGGGCAGTCCGCCAGGCACCCAGAAGACCCGCACCGGCACCACGGTGCGATCTCCGGTCGCATTGAGTTTGTCGGCGAGGTCGTTGACCAGTTGCGGCGAGGGATCGCTGTGCGGAATCCGCATCACCTCGACGCTGGTGTCCGGTTGCGCCCGGCGCTGCGCAGCCAGCCAGTCGTCGAGCAGATCGGATTCGGCCTTCGACGACACCGACGCGAGTACCAGGGCGTCATCGGTGGTGCTGAAGTCGGTCAGGTAATCGGCGTCGCTCATCGGCGTCCCCTCACTTTGTTTTCCGGTGCGGCTTTCGCCGGCGTCTCGTCCTTGGTGGGGGTCTTCTGGGCAGGAGCCTTCTGGGCGGTCGCTTTCTTGGCGGGCGCCTTTTTGGCAGGGGCCTTTCTGGCTGGGGCCTTCTTGGCCGCCGCCGGCTTCGTGTAGATCGCCGACTCCGGCACCTCGCCGCGCGGCCAGTCGGCCAGCGTGTCGATATAGAGCTCACGAACTTCGGCGATGCGCTCGCCGAGGTTGTCCAGCGTCCAATCCTCAAGGGAGATAGGCGGATAGACGACGATGTCGACGGTGCCGGGGTGCAACGTCGACGAGTCCCGGGCGGAGATCACCTCCGCATTGCGGATCACGATCGGCACGATCGGCACCCCGGCGGACATGGCGAGGCGGAAGGGGCCCTTCTTGAAGGGGCCCACCGACTTGGTGTCGAGCCGGGTGCCCTCCGGGGCGATCACCACCGAAAGGCCTTTCTTGGCAAGGTCTGCAGCTTCCTTCAAGGAGGCCACGGCGGATTCCTGGTTGTCCCGGTCGATGAACACGGTGTCGACCAGCTTGCCCAGGGTGCCGACGAGGGGGTCCTTCTGCAGTTCCTTCTTGCCGACGCCGGTCCAGTTCTCCTTGACCAGCGCACCGACGATGACGGGGTCAATGTTGTTGCGGTGGTTGAAGATGAACACCGCGGGGCGCTGACGGGTGAGGTTCTCCTCACCGAGCACATTGAGCTTGACGCCGTTGACACCGAGCAGGAGTTGCGGGAAGGCGGAGGTGAAGACGTTAACCCCGCGACGGCGGCTTCCGGTCAATAATCCCCAGCCCACAGCACCGTAGGCGGCCGGTATGACGGTGCTCGCGGCGACCAGGTTGCGGACCTGGCCCAGCAGACCACCCCGGCCGCGGCTGGTGAACTGCAGGATCGGCCAGCCTCGCTCCCTTGCCAGTTCGGCCATCTTGTCGCCGGGATTGGTGGGCCGCGGATGGCCGACGAGTTCCATCAGCGCGACGTCCTCGTCACCGTCGGCGTAGAAGTAGCTGTCGGCCAGGTCGATTCCGTGTTCGCCGGCGAACTTCTGCACGGCGGCGGCCTTGCCGGGACCCCAGATGATGGGTTTGAGCACCTTGCCGGTGAGCACACCGTCGTCGTCGGTCTCGAACATGTTGCTCAAGGTGTTGGGGATGCCCAGGAACTGCGCGACGGGGTCGACCTGCATGGTGAGCGCCGACGAGCTGAGCACCACGGTGTGCCCACGGTCCCGGTGCGCTTGCACCAGATCGCGCATCTCGGGGTAGATGCGCTTCTCGATCTTCTCCTGGAAGAGCTTGGTCCCGGCCTTTTCGAGTTCGGCGAGCGGGCGGCCCCTCAGCACGTCGGTGGCCTTGTTGATGAGGCCCTCGAACTCCAGGCGGCCGATCTGATGGTTGAGCGCGGCGGCAACCATGCTGATGGTCTCGCCGACACCCATGTCGCCGGTGCGGATCCGTTCTCGGGTGAGGATCACGCCGGTGAACCCGGCCACCAAGGTGCCGTCGAGGTCGAAGAAGGCCCCGACTTGCGGTCCGGGTGGGCTGGCCATGACTTCGGCCACCGAGCCGGGAAGCGTCGCTTCGGATGCGTCGTCGTTGACGTCGTCACTCATGGGGCCACTGATCCATTCCTGTGCTCGGGATTCCCAACCGCCCGTGTGTCTCACCACGCTAGCCCGACCGACGTGCTGGCGGGGTCGATTACCGACACGTTTGGGGTGGGGTAGACGCAGGTCGACCGCCTGCATGTGGCCGGTGGCGATCAGCCCGTCGAGAGCGCCGCCAGACCGCGACGGTCCCGCAACGCCTGGCGATGTCGCCCGTAAACGATGCCCAGGAACGAGGCGACGGCATCGGCTGCAAGCTGGCACCGCAGCGTCGCGATCGTGTCGAAAGCGTGGTGCGCCCTGGGAATTTCGGCAAAGGCGACGGTGCGGGCACCGGAACCGCGCAAGGCGCTATGAAATGTCCGAGCCTGCGAGCGCGGAACGACGGCGTCGTTCGCTCCGTGCAGGATGAAGAATGGCGGGGCGTCTCGGTGCACCCGGCGGGTCGGCGAGGCCGCTTCGAAGACATGCCGGTGCTCGGCGAATCGTCGCTGCATGACGACGTTCTCCAACAGCGACGGCATCAGTTTGTGCATCGCGCCAGGGTCGGTGAGGTCATAGACGCCGTAATAGGGCGCCGCAGCCTGGACCGTGGTGTCGGCGTCTTCGAAACCGGGCTGGAAGGCGGCGTCGCCCGGAGTCAGAGCGGCCAGCGAGCTCAGGTGACCGCCGGCCGAACCCCCGGTGATCGCGATGAAGTCGGGATCACCGCCGAAGTCGGCGATGTTGGCCCGCACCCAGGCGATCGCCCTCTTGACGTCGATGATGTGCTCCGGCCACGCGTTGCGTGGACTGCGGCTGTAGTTGATCGGGACGCAGATCCACCCGAGTTCGACCATCCGCGTCATCAGCGGATACGCCTGTCCTCGTTTGTCGTTGATGGACCACCCGCCGCCCGGGACCTGAATGAGGACCGGGGCGCGGTGCCCGGCGGGCAGATCCGGACGCCGCCACACGTCGAGCAGGTGCCGCCGGCCGCCCGGGCCGTAGGGGATGTTGGTGGTGGTCGCGGAGTATTGCCGACGCCGGCGCATGGCCTGCGCCAGGCCGGCAAGGCTGGGCTGGCGTGACTCAGCGGAGCCCAGGGGGTGGCGGACCGTGGCGCGATAGTCGGCGCCGAACGTCTTGGCGAGGGCCGCCTCCAGGACCGTGTCGGCGCGCTGGACGGCCAGCGCGCAAGCGGCCCGCTCCAGCGGCGACGGAAGCGCCGAGAGGGCATGGCCGGTGACGACGTGGGGTGAAAACTCGTTGGCCAGCCAACCCACGAGCCACGCCGCTGCTGCCGGCGAACCGCGTAACACCAAGGAACCGGTCCGCAGTGCCCGGTCACAGCGTGGAGCAATCCCGTTGGCGATGGTCATGGCTGTCGGCTCCCCTCGGATTCGGCCAGGTGGCCCGTCGGTGTAGCCGCCTCCGGCCGCGTTCACAGGCGTCCGGCGCGCCCCGCCACGCTAGCGAACCAGTTCGGTCCCCAGCGCTATTTCCGAGCTCAGCGGTCTTGTCCGGAGGGTCTTTCTGCAGATCAGCATGCCGAAATCAGTGGGCGCGACACGGCGTGGATAGACTCACACGCGCTGCCTCCGTAGCTCAGTTGGATAGAGCAAGGGCCTTCTAATCCCTAGGTCGCAGGTTCGATTCCTGCCGGGGGCGCTGGTCAGACGTGGTATCTAGCTGCGCTAATTACCGTCAGTCGGCGTTTATTCGGCGTTTATAGCGGACCTGAGTTGCCGGTGACGGCCTTGTCGAGCAGGGCTGCCACCTGGCTATGGACGCGGCCGCGGCTCATATAGCGGTCCTGTGTCATCGACACTTTGGCGTGACCGAGGTGGTCGGCGCCGATCCGCGCCGACAGGCCGGCATCGTCGATGAGCGTCGCTACGGTCTTGCGGAAACTGTGGGAACTGATGTCCGGGACGCCGAGTTCGTCGCGGGTCTTGCGCCATTGGCCGGCGAAATTGTCGGGGTCGCGCAGCGTTCCGCTGGTGGAGGGGAAGATGACGGCTTGGGCTCCCAGGTAGGGCAAGGTCCGACGCGCGGTGAGCATCGCGATGGCGAACGCGGGGAGCGGGATCACCCGCCGCCCGGCTGCGGTCTTCGTCTCGTCGACTCGGACGAGACCCTTGGACTTCTCGCGGATGACTTTGCCGCAGAACGCGATCGTCCCCGTCTCGGCATCGAAGTCACTCCATCGCAGCGCCAGTAGTTCGGATCGGCGCAGTCCGGTGGCGATCAACAGGGTGATCGGGTCCGTCAGATCTCGCTGGCGGCAGGTTTCCGAGGACCTGAGTTTGGCGAGCAGATCGCGGAGTTGGTCCGCGGTGAGCGCATGGGCACCCTCGGGGAGATTCTTGGACTTGATGGCCTGGACGTCGCGGACCGGGTTGGCGGCGAGGACGTTGTTCAGAACCGCGAGCTGGAGCGCTCCGGACAGCAGGGTCCTGGCCTGGCGGGCCATGGTCGGTCCGTGGGTGCTCCGCATCGAGCGCAGCGCCGCGTCCAATCGGGCGGGCGAGGCCTCCCCCACTTTCACGCCGGCCATGAAGTTGGCCAACTTGGTGGCGGTGTAGCGGTAGGTGTCGAGGGTGCGTGCCGAGCGGCCGTCCTCGGCTAATCGCTCGATGTGCTGGGCCACCAGCTTCATAACTAAGGTTTCCAGGCCGATCGAGCCCGCCCCGGAGGGCGGTCGACGGTCGGCAAGTGCCTCGATCAAGGCGTCGGCGGCGAGCTTGCCGTACTTGTCGTGCTCGTCGGCCGGGCCGAGTCGCTGGACTTTGCGGGTGACACCGTCGGTGTCGCGAAACCGGCACTGCGCCAGCCAGACGCCGCCGCCGAGGTACTTGCGCGTGATCGCTGCGGCCCGGGCCCGACCACGATCGCGGCGTCGTTGCGGCGGCTGATGATGATGTCCCCGGTGCGGACGTGCTGGTCGCGGGCAACCCGCACCGCCGGGGTGGTGGCGTCGGTGCAGGTGTCGTGCAGACGCCTGTTGATGGCGTCGGCGATCTCCCACTTGTCGCAGAGGATCGCCGCGTCCTTGCCGTCGTAGCGGGCCTGGACGTAGGCGCCGGTGGCGTCGTCGGCCATCGCGATCGGATCCCCGGTGTGCAGCCGGCCCTGGTTGCGATACCAGCCCACCGCTTTACGCAGCCGGTTGCCGTGCCCGGAGCGCAGGGCCAGGGATGCGTCGCGTTCGGCCGGGGTGCGCATCCGCCACACTTCGCTCAGTCGCTGGCTCCAGGGCAGATCGGCGCCCAGGTGCTCGAACATGCCGCCGCGCGCTTTGACCGGGGACAGCTGGTGAGGGTCACCGACGAGGACGATTTTGGCGCGCCCGGTCACCGCACACGCCAGTAACTTCTTCAGGTCGGGGGTGCCGACCATGGACGGCGCACCGCGACCATGTCGACGACCTTCTCGATCAGCGCGCGCGGATCACCCGGCGCGTCGACGGGCAGCAGCGCGCCGACCAGTTCCACCAGGTCGGCGCGGCTGACAGCGGGCTTGTCGATCCCCGCGACCATCCGCGCCAACCGGTCGCGGTCCAATAGCAGCCGCGGCGCGGACTCCCGCGCCCGCTGCGCCTGCTGATGCGCGGCGCGCTCGACGCCCAGCCCGCGGGTGTCCGCGCGCCACATGTGCTTCAGGTGCGCCCAAGACAGCCCTTCCGGTTTCACCGGACGGGTCGCTTTCTGCGCCGCCGCCAACTGCCCGGCCGACAGCCTCCCCTCGACCATCCTCAGGTTGCCGGCCGCCCACTCCCGCAGCCGCGTCGAGCGCCTGGACCACGCCATGATCGACTCCCTGCTCACCCCGGCGATCTCAGCAATCCCCGAATGCGCCCCGACCGCCTCCCACTCCACCCCCAGCTGGGCGTGCAACTCGTGGCGCAGCACCGCCTGATAGACCACCCCGGCGGCCTTGGCTTCATGGAACAGCGACTTGGAGTCCAGCGACACCAACGTCCCGTCGGCGCGCGCCTGACGGTTCGGGACGATCACATGGGTGTGCAGGTGCGGATCCCCGCACCGGCTCGTCTCGTGCTGGTAGGCGATCGTCACCAGACCGGGCAGCCGCTCCAGATCGTTGACCTTGGTGTCGGTGTTGTAGACGCGGGTGTAGCCGGCGTGCTCATGCAGATAAGCCATCGCCGCCTCGACCGCCGTCACATGGGCGTTGGCGATCGTCTTCTCAGCGACCTCGTTGCCCAGCGCCCGCACCAGCGACACGCTCTTCGGCGCGGCGAAGGTCAAGTCGAAGCCATGCACCCCGTCCTCGCGGAACGCCCGCCCCGCCGCACCATTGGGCGCCACCCCGTCATCGAGCCACCGCGCCGCGACCGCGGTGTCCGCGCACCCGCCCTGGACCGCGCCGGGACTCAACCCGGTCAGGTCGGCCACCCGCTCGCGGTCCCCGGCGACCAGCCAGATCGGCGCCCGGGTGTCGCCCTCGGAGTAGTACTCACCCAGACCGCCGCCCGCCGCGCGGTGGTCCATCCCCGCCTGCCGGGCTTGAGCGGCGGTCCGGTTGTAGTAGTCGATGCTCCACCGGCTCAGCCGCGAAATGGTCAGCACCAGCGACCACCTCCTGACAGTCACTCCCCTGGGCCACCGGTGGGGCGGAGGTCTCGGCCGCGCCCCCGGCGCGGACGGGAACCGGCTTGCAAAACCTTTGCCAATGTGCCCGATGCCTGAAGGGTAGTGGGCGGTAAGTGTGGCTGGAAGTGGTTGGGACAGTGGTGTTTTCAGATGATAGGGGTGGGCTTTGCGAGGGGGTGTCGGGGATGATGGGGAAGTGCGGCAGGCGGAGTGTCGTGTCGGTGGGTTGCGGGGAGACTGGATGGGCCGGGGTTGGCTTCAGCGCGCCGGCGCGGCAATGTCACCCGCCGTCATTGACGCCAGACACCTCGTGATTCACAATGAATCAGGAGGTGTCAGCATGTCCATCGAATCCGCCAGCCAGACCACGGCCCCGCAGGCCGAGCAGCGACTGGCAGTAATCGCAGCCCGTCGGCGCGTGGCAGATCGCGAACTTGAACGCGAAATCTACCAAGCAGCCACTGTCCAGGGTCTCAGTCAGCGCCAGATCAGCGACTTAGTCGGCAACCAGTCCCAGGCCACGATCCAGCGCATCCTGCGGCGCGTCAACGACGACCCCAGCCAGCTGGACGTCAAGCCCGCCGAAGTCATCGACCAGCGCACCGCCGGAATCATCACCACCGAGCAGATGATGGACAAGCTGATGAACTGGCAGTACACCTTCGGGGGCGTGGTCCGCATCGATGGTGTCGCCACTGATGCGTACATGACCGGCGACTGGGACGCCATCGAGATGGCCTTCTACCGCGGCCAACTCAGCGACGACGAATTCCAACAGTTGGCCGACCGCCAACGTGACGCACCCCTCCCCTGAACTGCGTGCGCAAGTCGCCGCCCAGCTCACCACACTGTCAGCCCCCGGAGCGCCACTGAATCGTGACTCTGACCTGAGCACCGCACGCCTCTACCCGCGCGGGGACATCGGCCGGGCCCGGTTCCAGAGAGACACCATCGACTGGTATCTGAGCCAGGCCAATCCCCGTCTCGGCGGCCGCACCGCCATCGTCACAGCGGGGCCACCCGGCGCCGGCAAGAGCTCTTTGCTCCGGGCCCGGATCGCCGACCTCGATGAGTACCGCATCATCGACCCCGACATCATCAAGGACCACATCATCAAGCAAGCCATCACTGACGGCATCTACGACGGCCTGATGGCCGGCGCACCATTCGCCGATGGCCGTGGGCTCGCGCCACGCGAATTGTCCGCACTCGTGCATGTGGAGTCAGTGCGCCTCGCCGAAGCCATCCGGGAAACGTGCACCAGCCTCAAGGAGAATGTGGTCATCGAGGGCACCCTCACCTGGCAACTCCAGGGGCCCAATATCTTTCGCGAGCTCGCAGACAACGACTACTTCGACATCGAGGTGTACGGCATCGATATCGAACAGGAGGAAGCCCACGAAAGCGCCCTCGACCGTTGGTGGAAACTTCGTCTCGAATGAACCAGAGGTCAAGATCCGCTCGGCGGCCGATTCACGCCGGCCGATGCGATCGACGTGTGCTACCCGACCGCCGGCGCCGAATCCGTGTGCACTACCAACGCCAAGAACTTCATCAACACCGCGATCCAGACTGGGGAGATCCCCCGCGTGCACGTGACAATCCTGCGCCGAGCGTAACGGGCCCAATGGAAGTCATCTACGAAAGGTCCTACCTCCAGTGATGGTGGTTGAGCATGGGTGGGCTTCAACGCGCCGGGCCGCCGGCGGCGGCGGGCGAAAATTCGTGCACGGAGTACCCCTGAATAACTCCTACAGTCGATATGAGGCAGAAGGCGATAGGAAGGACTGCCCATGACGCAGCGCCGTCGTGCAGGGGCTGACGTGGGCGGCCGGGCGGTGTCGTGAACGTCCGGGCGCTGGAATGGGCTGCGCGGCAGAACGTCAGCCATGCCGTCGCCCGGGTACTGCTGATCGAACTGGCCCTGCTGGCCGGTGACGACTTCTCCTGCGTGACCTCGCTGCAGACGCTGGCGTCCAGGACCTCGCGGGACCGGAACACCGTCCGCAAGTGGATCCATCTTCTGGTGAGCTCGGGCCTGGTCGTCCGCGAGGACCGCTTCGCCGACGATGGGACCCGGCTGGCAAGCCGCTACGTGCTCAACCACCCCGACGCACACGAGGACGCCACATCCCCTGCGGCAGAACCCTTCTCGTCGCCCCTCCCCAAAAACCGAAGGGGGACAGCGCCATTTCCGTGCGGGCCATCTCACAGTCCCGTGAGCAGCAGGAGTCGAAAGCGGACTCCCCTACCGCCACAACGGGAAAGGGGACCCGTCACCATCTCCCCCGGCTACGACCCACGATGCCTGGTGACGATCCGGTGCTGCCCCTGGATCTCGGCGGTACTGCGCCCGGGACTGGGTGACTCGATGCGCGACGACGGCCGCATCATCAAGATCGCACGCGGCCTCTACCGCAAAAGCACCTGGAACGGCGATGAAAACCTGGCGGAGATCAGTTCCACGTCATCCCAGGCCACCATCGCCCTGCGAGCGGCGCTCGCACGCCACGACCTCATCGACGACATCCCCGACGCGCTCGACACCGCCATCCCGCGCGGGACCTGGGCGCCGCGGCTGAGCACACCGATCCGGTGGCATCGCTTTGATCGGGCCACGTTCGCCATCGGACGCGACACCCTGACGATCGACGCGGGCCGGCAGATCGGTATGAACTCCGCACCGCGCAGCATCATCGATGCCTACCGCCTGCACCATCTCGAAGGGATCGACCTGGCACACGATGCCCTCAAGCGCTGGTTGCGACAAGGCGGCCAACCATCCGAACTGCTGCGCATGGCGCGCGCGTTCCCCCGCGCGCGGCGCTTCCTCCAGCAGGCGCTGGCCATCCTGCTGTGAGCCACCGTCGACCCACTCGCGACGTCGATCTCGCCGGACGAGACCTGAACAACTCCGAGGCCGAGATTGTCGGTCTCGTCCGATCCATCTTTGAGGTACGCCGACCGCAGGACGACGGAGTCGAGTTCAATGCCGACGCGGTGCGTTCGGAAGTCGTTCGCGAATTCGGGCACCAGTCCCACCCTGGCACCGTCGACACCGTATGACTTTTTGGTCATACTTATGACCATGACGGAAATCAGTTCGTTAGCCGAGACGAAAGCCCATCTTTCGGAGTTGGTGGCGCGGGTCGGTGAGCAACACGAACGGGTCACCGTCACCGTCCATGGGCGTCCTGCGGCGGTCCTTATCGCTGTCGACGATCTGGAGTCGCTCGAAGAGACCATTGCAATCCTGTCCGATTCCGCCGCGCTGCGAGCATTGAGCGAGGCCGATGCCGAACTGGCCCGAGGCGAAGGTGAGACTGAGGCCGATCTCGCCGCAGCGATGCAGGCCCGTCGAGCCAGGAAGTGACCGACCAACGCTACGAATTGATCGTCGCCCCGACCGCAAGGAAGCAACTGGCCGAAACGCTGCCGGAGGCAGTGGCCTTCGCAGCACACGAGTTCATCACTGGACCGCTGCTGGACAACCCACATCGAGTCGGCAAACGATTGAGTCCACCGCTCGAAGATCGTCACATTGCCCGCAGGGGAACGTATCGCGTCATCTACCGCATTGACGACGAGTGCCGGCGCGTCACAGTCGCAGGCGTTCCGCCGCGCAGATGCCTACCGTAACCACTGACGCCGGGTTGCCGTTTATTCGGCGGAAATGACCGAGAATCGGCGCTGTGTGAACAGCGCAAACGTGTCCGCGTGTCAACACGGAAAGCCCACGGGCGTCCGAGACGCTCGTTCGGCGCCGCATTCCTACTTTTGGTATGTTTCGCCGATGGACGCGGTCACTGGGAGTGCCGATGCATTCTGAATCCCAGTGGCGCTACTACGCCTACCGCCGGGGACTGCGCCTGGTGAAGTACAAGAAGTCCTCGCCGGCCTACGAGCAGTACGGGCCGTACGCCCTCGTCGACCGCACCACCAACCGGGTCGTTCGGGGACACCTGTTGGCGCACGACGTCGAATGCGCCCTGTTCGACGAGGCCGCCGAGACATCCTCGCCGGTCACCGCCGCCCGTTAGTCCCTGTTAGCCTCGGGTGCCGTGGCTGATCTGGTTCTCTACGACGTCGTTGACCGAGTCGCTCTCATCACCGTCAACGATCCAGAGCGCCGCAACGCGGTCACCGAGGCAATGTCGGAACAACTTCGGGATGCGGTTCGGCGCGCCGAGGACGATCAGGCCGTGCACGCGGTGATCATCACCGGCGCCGGCAAGGCGTTCTGCGCCGGCGCCGACTTGTCCGCTCTTGGAGCCGCAGCACGAGACGGGCTGGAGCGCATCTATGCCGGCTTCATGGCTGTCGGGCGGTGCTCACTGCCGACGATCGCGGCGGTCAACGGTTCTGCGGTCGGCGCGGGCATGAATCTGGCGCTGGCCGCCGATGTGCGCATCGCGGGGCCGCACGCGGTGTTCGACCCACGCTTTCAGAAGCTGGGTATCCATCCCGGCGGGGGCGCCACGTGGATGCTGAACCGCGCCGTAGGCCCCCAGGTCGCCCGCGCCGCCTTGCTGTTCGGGATGAGTTTCGATGCCGAGACAGCGGTTCGCCACGGGCTGGCCCTGCAGGTCGCCGACGACCCTGTCGCGGCGGCGCGCGAGTTGGCTGCCGGACCGGCGGCGGCACCACGCGACGTCGTGGTCGCCACCAAGGCGTCGATGCGGGCCACCGCAATCCCCGGGTTCAACGATGTCGAGCACCACGAAGCAGCCAAGGACATCGAACTCGGGCCGCAGGCCGCGACCGTCGAGTCGCCAGAATTCAAGGCCCGCCTGGCCGCGGCACGGCGACGCTAGGAGTCAGGCGACCAGAACCCTATCTCGACTTCCGAAGCGAGCCGGTCGGGCTGATGAGCGTGCAGTAACGTCGGCATTCCCCCGACCGAAGAGACCTTCAAGAAGGCCTACTCAGGAGAACCCAAGATGTTGAAGCAACTAATAGGCTCTGCCGCGATGGCCAGCGCCCTGCTGGGCGCCTCCGCGGTCCCCGCCGGCGCAGATCCGGAACCCACACCGCCCCCCTATTGCGCAGGCGCCAGCCCTAGCGAACTCCGCGCCGACGGGGCCACCTGCAACGACGAGTTGAGCACTCCTCCCCCGGTTGGGGTGCCGGACGGCGACAACGGACCCGGCGGCGGCAACGGACCCGGCGGTGGCGACGGACCTGGCGGTGGCGACGGACCTGGCGGCGGTAACGGACCCGGCGGCGGTGGCAACGGGCCCGGCGGTGGTGGCGGACCCGGCGGTGGCAACGGGCCGGGATAGCGATACATCCCGCGCCATCCAACACCCCGCGCTAAGCCAACACCCCGCGCTAAGCGGTGGCCAACGCGGCCTCTGCGTCCTGGTTGAGGTCGACGTAGGCCTTGTCGCTGACGTCGAACGCGACGACCTTGATCGTTCCGCCGGTGAAGCGTCCGGGGTTTTTGTACTGCGGGGAGACGTTGTCGCCGCTGTCGTAACCCGCGGTCAGGCCGTCGCCGGCGAGGGTGAATTTGCCGATCTGGGCGCGCATCGGTCCTTCCGCCACCGGCTTGCCATCCACGTAGAGGATGGTTTTGCCCAGTGATTCGCCGTGTTCACCGGCTTTCTCGCGTTTGAACTCCATGCCCAGGGTGTGCTTGCCCGGTGACAGCGGCGGGGAAACGAAGTCCTGTTCGGGCTTGATACCCAGGAAGTTGTAGACGTAGTGCAAGCGTCCGTCCTTGATGAACAGGGTGTGCCCGCCGAACCGAGATCCATGGGCGAAGATCACCCCGTCGGCGTCGGTCTGCAGGTCCACGCTGGCGGCGATCTTGTAGGACTTGCCGCGGATGTTGACCGCCGCCGCTTCGGGCACCGGGGCGGTGTCGGGGGAGCTTTCGGATCCTCGAAGCTGTAACGCATCGAGACGCCGTTGAGCGGGTACTGCTTGACGCCCCGGTATTCCTTGGGCATCTCAAGTCCGGCGACATCGAGAACCGTCGCCGCGACGTCGGTGGCGTAGTGGTACTGCTCGCGCACCTGCCCTTTGGCTTTGATGCCCTTGGGCCAGGAGATCACCATAGGGTCGCAGGTGCCGCCGGCGAACTGGCTATAGCGCTTGAACATCTGGAACGGCGTGGAGAATGCCACCGCCCAGCCGGTCGGAAAATGTTCGTAGGTGTCCGGGCCGCCCAATTTGTCGATGTATTGCATGTTCTCTGACAGGTCGTCGGGATAGCCGTTGAAGTACTTGTTCTCATTCACCGATCCGTTGGGCGTGCCCTCGCCGGAGGCCCCGTTATCGGCGCAGGTGATGATCGTGTTCTCCAACTGCCCGGTCTGCTCCAGATAGTCCACGATCCGCCCGAACTGGGCGTCGGTGTACTCGGAGAACCCGGCAAAGACCTCGGCCATCCGGGAGAACAGCTTCTTCTCGTCGGCATTAAGCGAATTCCACGGCCGCACAGCATCGCTGGGCGGAACCGCGATGTCGTCGGGCAGCGGGTTGATCGGCGTCAGCTTGGTGCCCTCCGGCAGCACACCCTTGGCGATCATGCGGGGCAGCACCCAGTCCCGGTAGGCCTCGTAGCCGTCGTCGAACTTGCCCTTGTACTTGTCGATGTACTCCTGGGGGGCCTGATGCGGGGCGTGGGTGGCACCGGGGCAGAACCACATGAACCAGGGCTTGGACGGGTTGGCGGACTGCTGGTCACGCAGCATCCGGATCGCCTGGTCGGTCAGGTCTTTGGACAGGTGATAGCCCTCTTCGGGACTGTAGGGCTGCTCGATGAACCGGTTGTCCTCGATCAGGTCGGGATACCACTGGCTGGTCTCCCCGCCGATGAATCCGTAGAACCGGTCGAAGCCCTTCTGCAACGGCCATTCCGATTTGCTGCCGCCGCTGGAAAGATCTTCTTCGGGCACGTTGTGGTTCTTGCCCAGCCAGAATGTGCTGAAGCCGTTGTCCTGCAGCACCTGCCCGACGGTGGCGCACTGCGCCGGCATCCGCGAAGCCATGCCCGGAAAGCCGCTGGAGAGATCGCTGATCGACCCCGAGCGGTTCACGTGCTGGTTGCGCCCGGTGAGAAAACAGGAGCGGGTCGGAGAACACATCGCCGCGGTGTGCCACTGCGAGTACATCAGCCCGTTGTCGGCCAGCCGCTGCAGGACCGGCATATTGATGCGCCCGCCGTACGGCGACCAGGCGGCCAGCCCCACATCGTCGTAAAGAACGACCAGGATGTTGGGCGCACCGTCAGGTGCCTTCTTCAGCTCGAAGGGTTTCCAGTCCGGCGTGGAGTCGCGCCCCAGGATCGGTCATTAGCCAGACTCCCTGTCGTTGCCGTTGTGGATTGGCAAGTGGAATCTACTCATATTCCTGCAGGCTGTCCTGGAGACAGTCCGGAGGCCCGGGACGATCCCTGGAATCGTATGCACCTCGGTGTACCGTGTGGCCCGACAAAGAGCGTTACCCCAGACCCATCTCGCGGGCGATCAGCATCAGCTGGACTTCGCTTGTGCCCTCACCGATTTCGAGGATCTTGCTGTCGCGGTAGTGCCGCGCGACGGGATACTCGTTCATGAAACCATAGCCGCCGTGGATCTGGGTGGCGTCCCGGGCGTTGTCCATCGCGGCCTCGCTGGCGACGAGTTTGGCGATCGCCGCCTGCTTCTTGAACGGCTTGCCGGCCAGCATCAGCGCCGCGGCGTCGTAATAGGCGGTGCGGGCTGTGTGGGCACGCGCCTCCATCCGGGCGATCTTGAACTCGATCGCCTGATAGCGCCCGATCTGCTGGCCGAAGGCGGTCCGTTCGCGGGCGTACTTGACACTCTCGTCGACACAGCCTTGTGCGGCGCCGGTGGCCAGCGCGGCGATGGCGATGCGGCCCTCGTCGAGGATCCGAAGGAAGTTCGCGTAGCCGCGGCCGCGTTCCCCGAGCAGGTTCTCCTCGGGCACCCGGACGTCGGTGAAGGACAGCGGGTGCGTGTCGGAGGCGTTCCAGCCGACTTTGTCGTAGGCCGGTTCGACGGTGAATCCCGTTGTGGGAACGGGAATCAGAATCGCCGAGATCTCCCGGCGATCACCGGTCGTTCCGGTGACGGCGGTGACGGTGACCAGCCGGGTGATGTCGGTGCCGGAGTTGGTGATGAACTGCTTCGAACCGTTGATCACCCAGTGCCCGTCGTCGAGACGCGCGGTGGTCTTCGTGGCTCCGGCGTCGGTGCCGCCGCCGGCTTCGGTCAGGCCGAACGCGCCCAGGGCGGTGCCACTGGTCAGCATCGGCAGCCACTCCTGCTTCTGGGCTTCGGTGCCGAATCGGTAGACCGGCATCGCCCCCAGCGACACACCTGCCTCCAGGGTGATCGCCACGCTCTGGTCGACTTTGGCGAGCTCTTCCAAGGCCAGACACAAGGCGAAGTAGTCGCCGCCCATCCCGCCGTACTCCTCGGGGAACGGCAGGCCGAACAGGCCCATCTCCGCCATCCCGGCGACGACGCCGTAGGGAAAGGAGTGCTCGGCGTCGTGGCGCGCGGCGACCGGGGCGACAACCTCCCGGGCGAAATCGTGGACCGTCTTGGCGAGCTGCTGGTACTCGTCGGGAAGCGTTGCCGTGGAACTCAGTTGGCTCATTGTCAGTTTCCTTTCGCAGCCGTGGTGATCCGTGCTAGAACTTGGCCGACTTTGACCTGCTCGCCGAGGCCGACGAGAAGCTGCACCACGCCCTCGACCGGCGAGCGCAGGGAATGCTCCATCTTCATGGCCTCGACCGCCACCACGACATCGCCGGCCGACACCGTCGCGCCGTCCTCGACGCCGACGGCGACCACCGAGCCCGGCATCGAGCTGACGATGTCGGCGTCACCGGAGTGTTCGTCGTCCGGGCGTACCGGTGCCTCCCGAACCTCCTCGAACATCACCGTGCCGAGTTCGCCGGCCAACCAGATGCGATCGCCGCTCTCGGCCACCACGAACTCAACGCGGATGCCGTCCAGCGTCAGCGCCAGTCGGCCGTCGACCATCCCCGCCCTCAGCGGCCGGCGCTTGCCGCCCTCGACCCAGGCCTGCGCCCACTGCGGCGTGCCGACGAGGTGGACGTGCTCGGTGCAGCCCCCGCTGCGGAGCCGCATCGTCCACCCGACGTGCCGGCCCAGCCGCCATCCGCTGGGGACGTCCCAGATATCGCCGGGTTCCGCCGGCCAGCACCGCAACCAGCGGTAGACCGCCGCAGCGATGAACGCCTCGTCATCGGTGTCCGCCGGGATGTACGAAAGCCGCTGCAGCAGCTCAGTGTCCAGCAGTCCGTCGCGAACGTCGTTGTCCGCCAACACGAACCGCAGGAAGTCGATGTTGGTCTCCACACCGAGGACGGCGGTGTCCGCCAGTGCGCGGTCGAGCCCGGACAGCGCTGCGGCGCGGTTGTCGGCGTGGACGATCACCTTGGCCAGCATGGGGTCGTAGTCGCTGCCGATCGTCATTCCGGGCGCCACGCCCGAATCGATCCGGACCCTGCCGTAGGAGTTGACGGCGGGCGGTTCGACGACGCCGAGAACCTCACCGCCGGTCGGCAGGAATCCTGCGGCCGGATCTTCGGCGTAGACGCGAGCCTCGACGGCGTGGCCGCGCAGAGTGATGTCGGCCTGGTCGGCCAGCAACCGCTCCCCCGCCGCGATACGGACCTGCCACTCGACCAGATCCCAGCCGGTGACCAGTTCGGTGACCGGATGTTCGACCTGAAGCCGGGTGTTCATCTCCATGAAGAAGAACTCCTCGGGGCGGTCGGCGGACACGATGAACTCGACGGTGCCCGCGCCGACGTAGTCCACGCTGCGGGCGGTGTCGCAGGCCGCGGCTCCGATGCGAGCCCGGGTCGCCTCACCCAGCAGCGCCGACGGGGCCTCCTCGATGACCTTCTGGTGCCGGCGTTGCAGACTGCACTCGCGCTCACCGAAGTGCAGCACGGTGCCGTACGAGTCCGCGAGCACCTGGACCTCAATGTGCCTGGGCCGCAACACGAACCGTTCCAGGAACAGGGTGTCGTCGCCGAAGGCCGCCGCGGCCTCACGGCGCGATGCGGCCAGGGCGCCGGGCAACTCGGCCGGGCCGTCGACCCGCCGCATCCCCTTCCCCCCGCCGCCCGCCGACGGTTTCACCAGGATCGGGTAGCCGATATCACCGGCGGCCTCGATGAGGTCCTCGTCCGACATGCCGGGTTCGGCGATGCCGGGCACGACCGGCACGCCGAAAGCCGAAACGGCGGCTTTGGCGGCGATCTTGTCGCCCATGGTTGCGATGGCTGCGGCGGGCGGGCCGATGAATGCCAGGCCGGCTCGTTTCAGCGCGGCGGCGAATTCGGCGTTCTCCGAGAGGAATCCATACCCGGGATGCACCGCCTGGGCGCCGGTCCGCACCGCCGCATCGATGACGGCATCGATGTCGAGGTAGCTCTGCCGGGCGGGCGCCGGACCGATGCGGACCGCGATGTCAGCTTCTCGGACATGCCGGGCACCGGCGTCGGCGTCGCTGTAAACGGCGACCGCGCGGATGCCCATGGTCTTCAGCGTCCGGATGATGCGCACGGCGATCTCGCCCCGGTTGGCGACCAGGACGGTGGAGAAAGGCTGGGGCAGCGTTTGCATAGTCACGTCACATCCGGAAGACGCCGTAGGAAACCGGCTCCAGGGGCGCGTTCGCTGCAGCCGAAAGCGCCAGGCCCAGAACGGTTCTGGTGTCAGCCGGATCGATCACGCCGTCATCCCATAGTCGGGCGGTGGAGTAATAGGGATTGCCCTGCTCTTCGTACTGCGCCCTGATCGGCGCCTTGAACTCCTCGGCCTCTTCGTCGGTCATGTCACCACGCACGGTCGCCAGCACCGCGGCCGCCTGCTCGCCGCCCATCACCGAGATCCGGGCGTTGGGCCACATCCACAGGAATCGCGGCGAATAGGCCCGCCCGCACATCGAGTAGTTGCCCGCGCCGTAGGAGCCGCCGATCACCACGGTGAACTTCGGCACCCGCGCGCAGGCCACCGCGGTCACCATCTTGGCGCCGTGTTTGGCGATTCCCCCGGCCTCGTAGTCGCGGCCCACCATGAAGCCGGTGATGTTCTGCAGAAACACCAGCGGGACGGTCCGCTTGTCGCACAGCTCGATGAAATGCGCTCCCTTGAGCGCGGATTCACCGAACAGCACACCGTTGTTGGCGACGATGCCCACCGGGTGGCCATGAATCCGGGCGAAGCCGGTCACCAGGGTCGCGCCGTAGTCGGCCTTGAACTCACTGAACTCGCCGCCGTCGACGATCCGGGTGATCACCTCGCGCACGTCGTAGGGCACCCGGGCGTCGACCGGTACGACGTCGTACAACTCGCGCTGGTCGGCAATGGGATCCACCGCCGGGACGGTCCGCCACGGCGCGGGCGAGCGTGGTCCCAGGGTGGCGATGATTGCGCGGACGATGCGCAGGGCGTCTCGGTCGTCGCGGGCCAAGTGGTCGACGACGCCGGAGGTCTTGGCGTGCAGATCACCTCCGCCGAGTTCCTCCGCGGTGACCACCTCGCCGGTGGCGGCCTTCACCAGTGGCGGCCCGCCGAGGAAGATCGTGCCCTGGTTGCGCACGATCACCGTCTCGTCGCTCATGGCCGGCACGTAGGCGCCACCGGCGGTGCAGGACCCGAGCACCGCCGCGATCTGGGCGATGCCGGCGGCGCTCATCGTGGCCTGGTTGAAGAAGATGCGCCCGAAGTGGTCACGATCCGGGAACACCTCGTCCTGACGGGGCAGGAACGCCCCGCCGGAGTCCACCAGATAGACGCAGGGCAGCCGGTTCTGTGCGGCGATCTCTTGTGCGCGAAGGTGTTTCTTCACCGTCACGGGGTAGTAGGTCCCGCCTTTGACCGTCGCATCGTTGGCGACCACCATGCATTCGCGTCCCGAGACCCGGCCGATTCCGGCGATGATGCCGGCTGCGGGGCACTCGTCGTCGTACATGCCGTCGGCCGCGAGTGGGGCGATCTCCAGGAACGGGCTGCCCGGATCGAGGACTCCGTCGACCCGATCCCGCGGCAGCAACTTGCCGCGCCCGACATGGCGTTCACGGGCGCGCGCGGGGCCGCCGAGGGCAGCAGTCACCAGTTTCGCCCGGAGTTCGTCGACCAGCAGTCGGTGCGCCTCACGGTTGGCGATGGCGGATGCCGCGGGCGATGTCATGAATCCACCTTGAGTTAACGACGACTAACCGGTGTTATGTTAGTGAAGATTAACTCAGATCGTCCAGCGGCGCCGGGGAGGGACCATCAACACCCGCGACCGGCAGAAGTCCGACCGTCGTTCACAGCTGCTCGCCGCTGCCGAAGAGTTGATCGCCGAGCGGGGATTTCTCGCGGTGCGACTCGAGGACATCGGCGCCGCCGCAGGGGTCAGCGGGCCGGCCTTCTACCGTCACTTCCCCAACAAAGAGGCGCTGCTGGTCGAATTGCTGGTTGGGGTGAGCACTCGGCTGATGGCCGGCGGGCAGGCCGTGGTGGACGCCGCAGAGGACCCCGCGGCCGCACTTGCCGGGCTGATCGAATTCCAGCTGGACTTCGCCCTCGACGAACCGAACCTGATCCGGATCCAGGATCGCGATCTGGCCAACCTGCCCGCCGCTGCCCAGCGGCAAGTGCGGCAAGCGCAGCGCCGCTACGTCGAAACCTGGGTGACCGTTCTGCGGGACTTCGATCCCCGTCTGGAAGAAGAACGCGCCAGGGTGATGGCACACGCCGCGTTCGGACTGCTCAACTCCACCCAGCACAGCATCCGCCCGGCGACCCGGGATCAGTCCCGCGCGGTGCTGCGGGCGATGACGGCTGCCGCGTTGTCGTTCAATCCACAAGGTCTGGACCTTGATTGACAGCAACGGCGGCACCGTCGCGAAAGCCGGTAACCTGCATGTTGTGAGGCGGGAATGAGCAATCCACGCGGTCCGGAATGGGACCCGACCCAGGTGGGGTACAGCTACCCGCCAACCACCGATCCCGCCTACTCGGGGCAGTACCCCGGCCAGTACCCGGGCCAGCACTGGGGGCCGTCGTCCTACGGGCAGGGCTACGGTCAGGGCTACGGACCGGGCTACGGCGCGCCGATGAACCAACCCACCGAACAGGTGCCGCCCTACTGGCAGACCGGTGCGGTGTCGCCGGCTCCACCGCCACCGCCTCAGCCGCCGAAGCCGCCGCGCTGGCCGTGGTTCGCCGGGGGCGCCCTGGTTCTTCTGGTGTCTGGACTCGTGCTGGCCCTGGTGATCGTCAGCAGTTCCTCCAAGGAGGACACCGTGGTGGCGCCACCGCAGAGCACCCGGTCGAGCGCTCCGCCGCGGCCGGCGACGCCAAGTTCCCCGTCGCGCACTCCGAGCCGGACAATTCCGGCGCCCGCGCCACTACCGGTACCCACCCCCTCCGCGCAGCCCCCCGAGTCCGAGGCGCCGACCGATTCCGAGGTGCCCGCGCCGGTGCCGGCCGGAAGCGAGACGGTGGTTTACAACGTCGCCGGCGAAGGCCGGGCAATCAACATCACCTACGTCGACACCGGCGGGATCATGCAGACCGAGTTCAACGTGGCCCTGCCCTGGAGTAAGGAAGTCAGTCTCCCGGCTCCGGCGAAGAACTCGGCCAGTGTCGCGGTGCTCAACGTCGGGCGTGACGTCACCTGCACCGTTTCGGTCAACGGAGCACCTATCCGCCAGCACACCGGGCGCGGGCTGACCATCTGCACCGGCATCGCCTGACGTCAGTCCCGCGGCGAGGGTGCCACGGACTGGTCGACCCGAACCACCAACATCCCGATCAGCCCGGCCGCCAGCACCAAAAGAACGCCGCCCAGACCGGCGCGGTCGGCGTGGAAGAAGTCGACGAACACAAAAAACAGCCAAGGCGCCAGGAACGCCGCCGCCCGCCCGGTCATCGTGTAGAGACCGAACGCGACGCCTTCCTTGCCTTCACCGGTCATCCGCAACAGCAGAGTGCGGGACGCGGACTGGGTCGGGCCGATCAACAGGGCCAGTCCCAGGCCGCAGATCCAGAAGGCGACCGGTCCGGACAGCGCCAGCAGTGCGCCGCCCACCACCAGGAGCGCGGTCAGGGAGGCGACGATCACCGGCTTGGCGCCGATGCGATCGTCGAGTCGCCCGCCCAGCAGCGCGCCGCATGCCGCCACCGTGGAGCCGATCACCCCGAATATCAGGACGTCGCCCGGCGAGATGCCGTACACACTGACACCCAGGACGCCGGCGAACGAGAAGATGCCGGACAGTCCGTCGCGGAACACCGCGCTGACCAGCAGGTAGTAGACGAAGTTGCGGTCGCGCCGCCACTCTGAGCTCAAGTCCCGCCACAGCTGGCGATAGGCGCCGAAAATGCCAGGGGCCGTGGGGTTTTGATCAGCAGCGCCGGTCAGGGTGTGCGCGACCCACAGCAGCGGCTGGGATAGCACAGCCAACCAGCAGGCCGCCATAATCATGGCCAGTCGGACGTTCCAGCCGTCCGCCACCGGCACGTGCAGCAGTCCGCGGGTTGGCCCGTCACCCATGATGAAGCCGGCGTATATCAGGAGCAGCAGCAGGACGGAGCCACTGAAGCCGGCCGCCCAGCCCAGGCCGGATACCCGTCCCGCCGTCGCCGGCGTCGACACCTGACGCAACATGGCGTTGTAGGGGACGCTGGCGAGGTCACCGCAGGCCGCGGTGAGCGCCAGCAAGGCCAGCCCCGGCGCAAGGTAGCGGGGGTCGGCGCGGATGAACACCATCGACGCGGTGAACGCCACCGCCATGCCGGTCAGGACCGCCAGCGCGACGCGGCGGCGGGCGGGCACCTGGACCACCACTCCGGTCAGCGGAGCGAGCAGCGCCACCGATAGGCCGGCGATCGTCAGCGCACGTCCCAGCCAACTGGCCGGCGAGGTATCGCCGGGCAGGCCGACGCCGACGGTGCCGGTCAGATACACCGAGAAGACGAACACCGCCACGATGGCGTTCATCCCAGTTGACCCGCAGTCCCACAGCGCCCAAGCGGCCACCTTCGCGCGCGACGGGACTGCGGCCGCCCTCGATTCGGGCTGCCCGGCGCTGCGCATGCGGGCCACCATATCCGCCGCCCCTACGATTACCGCATGCCAGTCCCCAACCCCTCCCCGGATAGCCGGGCCGTCGTCACCGGCGCCTCCCAGGGCATCGGCGAAGCCCTCGCCACCGAGCTCGCCGCCCGCGGACACAATCTGATCGTCACCGCGCGCCGCGGCGAGGTCCTGACGGAACTCGCGGCCCGGCTCACCGATCGCTACGGCGTCATCGTCGAGGTGCGGGCGGTCGACCTGGCCGATCCGGGGCAGCGCGGCGCGCTGGCCGATGAACTGGCCGGGCGGGACATCTCGATTCTGTGCGCCAATGCCGGCACCGCCACCTTCGGACCGGTCGCGAAACTGGATCCGGCCGCCGAGAAGGCGCAGGTGCAACTCAACGTGCTCGGTGTGCACGACCTCGTGCTCGCGGTGCTGCCCGGCATGCTGGAACGCCGGGCCGGCGGCATCCTGATCTCCGGGTCGGCTGCGGGCAACTCCCCGATTCCGAACAACGCCACCTACGCCGCGACCAAGGCGTTCGCCAACACCTTCAGCGAGTCGCTGCGCGGCGAACTGCGCGACACCGGGGTGCATGTGACCGTGCTGGCGCCCGGACCGGTGCGCGCCGAGTTGCCCGAGGATCCGTCCCTGGTGGACAAGCTGATTCCGGACTTCCTGTGGATCTCCGTCGAGCACACCGCGCAGTTGTCCCTCGACGGTCTGGACCGCAACAAGATGCGTGTCGTGCCGGGTGTGACGTCCAAGGCGATGTCTGTCGCGAGCGGCTACGCACCCCGAGCGATCGTGACGCCCATTGTCGGCGCGGTGTACAAGAAGCTGGGCGGTGACTAACCGGCCTGTGGCACAGGCGTTTTCGTCGAGTGCAGGTTCTTCGCAGTAGGTGAGGTCGGGACCGACTGCGGGTCCGGATAGGTGCCGAGCACCCGGTCTGCGATACCGGGAGTGGTGACGGCGAACCAGTAGTGCTCGTTCTTGAAGTGGTGCCAGCGATGGTTGCGGTAAAGCCGTTTGTAGAACCAGGTTTTCGGCTTGTAGTCGGTGTGGACCAGGTAGTGGCTCCACTCATAGACGACGCCGATCCCGAACACCGTCACCAGGAACGTCAGTCCGAGGCCCAACCGGGGAATGAGTACGAAGGCCGTGACGGCCGCTGCGCCGAACGCCCCGGCGAGCGACTGCAACGGAATGAAGATCAGCGGGACGATCCGCGGGTCGGCGTGATGCTCGCGGTGCTTGCGGGCCAGCACCGAGTCCACCATGACCCCGGCGACCCGGCGCGGCCGCCAGTGCAGCACGAAGACGTGAATGATCCACTCCACGAACGGAAATACCGCCAGCACGGCCAGCGGCAGCACCGCGTCACTCCACCGCCAGTCACCCACCGCGATGCGGGCCACCACCGAGATGAGGAAGGCGCCCGAGAGCAGCCACGGCGACGGGTGACGCCAGAACTCGCGGAAGGCATCGACCAGAGTGACACCCCGACGTTCTGGGCGGCGGTCGGTCTTGGGTCGGGTCATCGGTTCTCCTCCACGGCATCCAGAGCGGCGAGCAGGGTGTGGGTGGCAGGCTCCAACAGGTTGCGGGCAGCGGCTTCGGCGGCGGGTGCGTCGCCGTCGGCGACGGCGCGCGCCAGCGTCCGGTAGGCCACGACGTTGCCGACCTCGGCGGCCATCATCATGGCCAGTGCCGGCAGCGCCGGTTCGTAGGCCGCTCGCAGGGTATTGAACATCAACCGGAAGACGATCGAGTCGGCGCCGTCGACGATGTGATCCCAGAACGCCAGCGCATGACGCTGCTGGCCCACCGGGTCGGTGTCGGCCTCAAGATCGCGGACGGTCT
The DNA here is from genome assembly GCA_903877095.1 of uncultured Actinomycetes bacterium. GTDB lineage: Bacteria > Actinomycetota > Actinomycetes > Mycobacteriales > Mycobacteriaceae > Mycobacterium. The sequence continues at coordinate 92,250 of CAIRCP010000105.1, forward strand.
GCTCCAGCAGCGCCGACAGATCGGGTGCACGCCGCAGCGCCGCCAGTTCGGCGACCTTGGGGCCGTTGTGCAGTCGCGCTTCCAGGATGCTGCGCACCACCGAGATGTCGAGGTGCTCGCCGCGCAGCAGCAACCGGGGCAACAGGTCCAGCCCGGCGTGCCGCCGGAAGTCCCGGACGGTGGTGGCGTCACCCTGGCGCACCTCCACCAGACCGGCGGCGGCGACTCTCTTGAGCGCCTCGCGGACTGCCGGGCGGGAAACCCCGAGAACTTCGGCCAGTCGGCGCTCACTCGGGAGTGACTCGCCGGGTTGCATCTCGCCGCTGAGGACCTCAGCGAGGATCTGCTCGAAGACGTCCTCGGGTACGGACCGTCGATTGACCGGCTGCAGTGCCACACCAGCAGCATGGCCCAGGATCGGCCAGAGGTCAAGTGGTCAGACCAGTGACCGGTGCGCGTCTTTCACCGCCGTCGGCGCCCGGTTCCGAAGATGCTGCGGGTGACTTCCCGCCCGATCACCGTGCCGGCCGAGCGCATGGCGCTCTTGAACGCCGGGTTGTCCATCATCTGCTCCAGCATCGAGGGCTCGGCCTTCTGCACCGGTTCCGGCATCGGCGGCAGATCGAAGCCGGTCGGGATCGGTGGCAGGTCGATCGACTCGCCCGGCGCGGGCGCCGTAGCGGCGGCCGGCGGCGGGGCCATCTTGGCGGCCAGCATCTCGTAGGCCGACTCGCGGTCGACGGTCGGACCGTACTTGAGGAACAGCGGGCTGGCCTGCGCTGCGGCCTTGATGTAGTCCGGGCCGATGGTGGCCATCAGCGAACGCGGCGAGCGCAGCCGGGTCCAGGCCACCGGCGTCGGCGCGCCACGCTCGGACAGCACGGTGACGATCGCCTCGCCGATGCCCAGCGACGTCAAATCCGTTGCCAGATCGTAGAACTCGGTCTTGGGGTAGGTCCGTACGGTCTTGCTCAGCGCCTGCTGATCGTCCGGGGTGAAGGCACGCAATGCGTGCTGGATGCGGGCGCCTAACTGGGACAGCACGGCGTTGGGCACGTCGGTGGGCAGTTGGGTGCAGAAGAACACGCCCACACCCTTGGAGCGGATCAGCTTCACGGTCTGCTCGACCTGTGCCAGGAAGGCCTTGGAGGCGTCCTTGAACAACAGGTGCGCCTCGTCGAAGAAGAACACCAGCTTGGGCTTGTCGACGTCGCCGACCTCGGGCAGATAGGTGAACAGGTCGGCCAGCACCCACATCAGGAACGTCGAGAACATCACCGGGCGCGACGCCTGGTCCCCCAGTTCGAAGAGGCTGATGACGCCCCGGCCGTTGCCGTCGACCCGCAGCAGGTCCGCCGGGTCGAGTTCGGGCTCGCCGAAGAAGGTGTCGCCGCCCTCGGCTTCGAGGTTGATCAGCGCCCGCAGGATCACCCCCGCGGTCTGGGAGGACACCGCGCCGAGTGACTTCAGTTGCGCCTTACCCTCGTCGGTGTTGGTGAGGAAGGTGATGAGCTGCCGCAGGTCTTTCAGATCCAGCAGTGGCAGACCCTGCTGGTCGGCGAAATGGAAGATCAGCCCGAGGCTGGACTCCTGAGTTTGGCTGAGCCCCAACACTTTCGACAACAGGATCGGGCCGAAGGCGGAGATCGTCGCACGCACCGGAACTCCGATGCCGGTGGTGCCCAGCGACAGAAACTCCACCGGGAACGGCGTTGCGACCCACTGGTCGCCGGTGTCGGCGGCCCGCTGGGTGATTTTGTCGTCGGCCTGGCCGGGACGCGACAAGCCGGACAGGTCACCTTTGAAGTCGGCCATCAGCACCGGAACCCCGGCCGCCGACAGTTGCTCGGCGATCACCTGCAGCGTTTTGGTCTTGCCGGTGCCGGTGGCGCCCGCCACCAGCCCGTGGCGGTTCATCATCGCCAGCGGGATGCGGATCTGGGCGGACGGGTCAACGGCGCCCCCCACGATCACCGAGCCCAGTTCCAGTGCCTGACCTGTGGTGGCGTAGCCGGCGGCGATCTGCTGGGCAGGTGTCGCTGTCGATTCCGTCATGAGACCCTTTCCGCCAAGTGGGTTGTCCATTTCGGCGGCCTCGACACTACTGGGTCGGGCCTTTCGGAGATCTCCGGCGATTAGGGTTGTGCGCTGTGCGCGATGAATTGGTGTGGATCGACTGCGAGATGACCGGGCTGGACCTCCGCTCAGACCGGCTCATCGAGATCGCGGCGCTGGTGACCGACGCAGACCTCAACGTGCTGGGCGAGGGTGTCGACGTCGTGATCCACACCGACGACCAGGCCCTGGACGGGATGGTCGAGGTCGTTGCGCGGATGCACAGCAAGTCCGGGCTGACTGAGGAGGTCCGGGCCTCGACCATCGACCTCGCGGCGGCCGAGCAGATGGTGATGGACTACATCCGCGAGCATGTGAAGTCGCCGAAAACCGCTCCGCTGGCAGGCAATTCCATCGCCACCGACCGTGGGTTCATCGCCCGCGACATGCCCATCCTGGACAATTACCTGCACTACCGGATGATCGACGTCAGCTCGATCAAGGAACTGTGCCGCCGGTGGTATCCGAAGATCTACTACGGACAGCCGGAGAAGGGCCTGGCCCACCGGGCGCTGGCCGATATCGAGGAGTCGATCAAGGAACTGCGGTACTACCGGCGCACCGCGTTCGTGTCGCCGCCGGGGCCCTCTACCAGCGAGATCGCCGAGGCCGCGGTCGACCTCCGTGGCCCGGCGGGGGCCGACGTCCACACCGATTCAGCCACCGGCGGCGAAACCGGCTAAGATCAACGACGCCGCTAGCGCGGCGATGGTGGCTGTAGTTCAGTTGGTAGAGCACCAGGTTGTGATCCTGGCTGTCGCGGGTTCGAGTCCCGTCAGCCACCCGAGGTAGAAACACCGCCTCACCTGCACATACGCGGGTGGGGCGGTGTTCGTTTACGGGTCGCTACCCGTGTTCGGCGTGGCCCAAATACGGTTCCAGCAGTTTGGACCAGGATTTGTGCAACTGCCGGTACTCGTCCGCGCAGCTGCGAGCCCGGTCCTGCGGTAGCAACCCGCTGGTGACGAGGTCGGCATGCTCAACGGGGTCATGACCGTAAAACCAGCACAAGAGGTTGTACATACGGGTCTGGTGGATCGAATGCTTGGCGGCGAAGTCGGCCTCGACGAGAACGTCCTGACGGGCGGCGTATTGCGCGAACATCCGGGCGTAGTCCTTGACCGCCCCCTCCGCTGCGGGGTTGGCGACGCCATTTTCGTCGGGCTCGAGCAGCATGAACACAACCAGTTGATCAGAGGCGTCCTCTTCGCGCCCGGTGATAGGCAGGTCGTAGATGTCGATCATCGCGTGGGCGATTTCATGGTAGAAAGTCGCGATCTCAGCGTTGATCGCCGCCGGGATGGGGTCGGGGTCGCCGGCCCTCTGGAATGAGCGCAGGCTCAGATCGGCGTCCTCGTAGCAGATCGTGATCTTCTTCTCGGCGAAGTTCCAGAACGCATTCGCTTCGCCGCACTGTGCCCCGACCAGATCGATGTCGTACGGAAGCGCCATGGTGGCGTTGATTCTCTCGGCCACCCGCTCCAGCAACTTCGAGCGCGACATCAACGAGCTGCCCACCAGCGCAGGGCCGGTCCTGGCCTTCTCGTAGGTCACGGTCATCTTCGGGTCGGGGGAACCCGAGCCGCACCCCGAGACCAGCAGTACAGCGACCATCGCGGCCCCGGTGCGTGATGCCAGCGCCGACACGGAGAAGAGGTTCAGTTGTCACCCGTCCCCGGGCGTTTCACGTTGGTTTTCGAATCCACCGTGGTCGACGTCGGATCCCCGGTCGGCGACTTGGACTCCTTGGTCGAGGAGCAGCCTGCGGTCAGTCCCATCCCGGCAATCGCGAGCGCACCCGCACATAACGCAATCTGTCTAGCCCATCCAGCGTTCTCCATGGGTCGGAGGGTACTCCGGAATCAGGTCCGCAGGGATGGGTGAAACTACCTGATTCGTCGAGGATCAGTCCTTGGCGAATGCCACCGCCCATTGCTTTTCGGCATCGATGTAGGGCGCGCCGGAGACGTCGACCACGACCTTCGTGATGGTGCCGCCGGTGAACTCGAAGGGCGCCTGATAGGACTGGGACACCGGCTGGCCCAGGTTGCGCCCCACACTGACCCCGCCACCGGCGATGCCGAAGATGAACGGATGGGCCTTAACGCCCGAAAGCGTCGCTACCGCCTCGCCGTCGATGTATAGCGTCGCATCGCCCTGTGGGATGAAACTGCCCTCGACCGTCCCGGTGCGGGCGTAGCCGACGCCCAGGATGTGCTTGCCCATCGGCACCGGATCGGGCGAGGACACCTTCTGTTCGGTCTCGCCGAAGAAGTTGTAGACGAAGTGCAGGCGCCCGTCGGCGACGAACAGTGTGTACCCGCCGTGCCCGGCGCCCTGTTTGAGCAGCACGCCGTGCACATCGGCGCTGTCCACCGTGACCTCGGCCAGCACCGAGAAGGACCTGCCCGCGATGTTCACGCATGCCCCCAGTGGGACTGGCGCGGTGTGCGGGTAATAGATGTAGCTGGGGCGGTCACCGGCCAGTGAGGGCCGCGGCCGGCCGAGCACCTCCATGATGTTGAAGTCGGCCAGCGGCAGGCCGTTGTACTTGTCGGCCTCGGCGAACCACAGCTTCTGCATTTCCGCGAGCTTTTCGGGGTGTTCAGCCGCCAGGTCATGGCACTGGCTGCGGTCGGCCTCGATATGGAACAGCTCCCAGCGGTCGGCGTCGAAATGCCCCCACCCCGAGGGCGTGGCAGCGTGCACGGTGTTGGCGAACCAGCCGTTGTTCCAGATACCGCGCGTTCCGAGCATGGTGTAGAACTGGGTCTCCTTACCGGTCTTGGCCGCCGGATCATCCAGTGCCGCTTTGAAACTCACCCCTTCGAGCGGCTTCTGCGGGACGGCCTTCACGGTCTCGGGCGGGGTGATGCCCAGCAGGTCGTACACCGTCGGGGTGATATCGCAGACGTTGACGTAGTTGTCGCGGAACTCGCCGTGGGCGCGAATTCCCTTGGGCCACGAGATGATCGCGGTATCGGCGATGCCACCCTCGTGGGAGGCGTAGCGCTTATAGAGCTTGTAGGGCGTGTTGAACGCCATCGCCCAGCCGATCGGATAGTGGTTGTAGGTGTGCGGACCGCCGAGTTCGTCGTAGCACCGCATGCTGTCCTCGACGGTGTCGATGAGTCCGTTGAAGAACTTGACTTCGTTGACCGAACCGTTCGGCCCACCCTCGCCGCTGGCCCCGTTGTCGGAGATCACCACGATGATGGTGTTGTCCAACTGTCCGGACTCCTCCAAATAGTCCAGGACCCGGCCGATCTGGGCATCGGTGTAGGACAGGAAGCCGGCGAACACCTCGGCCATCCGGGCGAAGAGGCGCTTCTCCTCATCGGACAATCCGTCCCAGGGCCGCACGGTGTCCTGCAGCGGCCACGGTTCCCCGTTGGGGCCCTTGACATCCAGATAGGGATTCATCGCGGACAGTTCGGTGTCGGCCGGCACGACGCCGAGTTTCTTCTGGTTGGCCAGCACGACCTCGCGGTAGCGCTCGTAGCCCATGTCGAAGCGGCCCGCGTACTTGTCGGCCCACTCCTTGAACACGTGGTGCGGGGCGTGCCCGGCGCCAGGGCACAGGTAGGAGAACCACGGCTTATCCGGCGCGATCACCTTGGCGTCCTGGATGAACTCGATCGTCTTGTCGGCGAGGTCCTTGGACAGGTGATAGCCCTGCTCCGGGGTGGCGGGCGCCTCGATGGGGTGGTTGTCGTAGACCAACTCCGGATACCACTGATCGGTCTCGCCACCCAGGAAGCCGTAGAACCGCTCGAACCCCCGCGACAGCGGCCAGTGCCGCTTGGTGGAAGCCAGGCTGGACTCCTCCAGTGGGGTCATGTGCCACTTGCCGAGGCAGTAGGTGTTGTATCCGCGCTCGGCGAGCACCTCGGAGATCAGCGCGGTGTCATCGGGGATGCGGCCGTTGATACCGGGGAATCCCTCGGTGAACTCCTCCACCACGGCCATCCCCACCGACGTCGCGTTGCGACCGGTGAGCAGTGCGGCCCGGGTCGGTGAGCAGAGTGCGGTGGTGTGGAACTGAGTCAGCCGAACACCACGCTCAGCGATCCGGCTCATGGCCGGCATCTCGACCAGTCCGCCGAAGCAGTCCCAGGTGGCGATCCCGATGTCGTCCCAGACGAGGTAGAGCACGTTGGGCGCATTCTCCGGCGCGGTGGGGGCTGCGTACGGGCCCCAGTCCGGTTCGGAGTCACGGATGTCGAGGGCGATCTTGCCGGTGAATTCAGCAGCCATGACGGCGACGTTACCGACTCAGCGAGTTCTGGCTCGGGTTTAACAGCGCAGAACGCTGGCGACCCAGGAGAACCCGAGCCCGCTGGCCGCGAGAATGGCCAGTTTCCCTTCCGGCAGAAGCCCTTGGCGGTGCGCCATCGCCATCGTGAACAGGGAGTCGGCAGGACCCATATGCCCGTATTCGTCGAGCGAGATGTAGGTGTGGCCCTGCGGCATACCGATGGTGTCGAGGATGTGTTCCCGCAACGACGCCTTCACCTGGTTCATCAAGATGAACTCCATCTCGGCGAGCCCGTGCCCGGAGCGCTCGACCGCCCGGTTGATCACCGAGACATATTCTTTGAGGTACACGCGATTGATCAGGTCGGCGAAGACGTCACCATCCACCCGCACGTACGCCTGATCCCAGTCGCTGAATTCTTTGGTGAAGGGCTGCCGCGTGCCGCCGACATCGATACGAAGCAGATCGCCCAAATCGCCGTCGGTGTGTTCAGCGAAGCTGAGCAGTTGGTACCTCGGATGGTCACGGCGAAGCACGACGGCCGCAGCGCCGTCGCCGAAGTACAGCAGCGGCTGACACTCCGGAATCTCGGCCGAGACGATCCGGCTGAGCGTATCCGCGCAGACCACGAGGGCGTTGTTCACCGAAGGGTCGCGGTCCATCATCCCCGCCACGACGTTGCAGGCCAATACGCCGCCCGCGCAACCGTTGCGGATCTCGAACGAATACGCATGGTGGCAGCCGAGTTCGCGAACGATCGCGGTCGACGGACACCAGTTCCGATAGTCGTAATCGCCCCCGGAGACGAAGATGACGAGGTCGAGGTCTTCTCCCTTGAGGCCGGCCTCGGCCAAGGCATCTTGTGCCGCCGCCAGCCCCATCGTCGACGGGTGCTCGTCGTCATTGGCGACGTGAACGTAGTTGAAACCGATCCCACGGGTGAACCGTTCGACCGGAACGCCTCCTCGCCGAGCCAACTCCTCCGCGGAGATGCGATCTTTCGGCGCGTAGGTACCGAAGCCGACGATCCCGGCGATGGCGTGCCCCTGGTGAAGGTCGCGCCCGCTCACTTTCTGCGTTCCATCACCGAACCCTAGCCACGGTCACGCGGATAGCGCAATGTTATTGCCGCGCAATGGATTCATTGTCCACTCTCGGTAACGTTGTGACGATGTGGGGCGAATTTTGACGGTCTCACCCGGCTTGGGCGCCAGACGTGGAGAATTAGGCCGCTATGAGCTTGCTTTCAATGACGTCGATCGCAATCGCCAGAGACCACGCGGACCCCGGTCAGCCGATCCCGTCGGGCCGACCCGTCCGACCCGATGGTGCGCTCGGTCAGCGGACTCCGATCCAACCTGAGACTCCGATCAAATCCGACGCGAGTGGGTCAACCGCGGCCGGGTCTGTTGCCGGATTTGCCGAACTGCTCGTTGCGCAGATCCCCAGCGAAGCGCTCTTGGCCTACACCACACTCCTGGCGCTGTTCTCGGTGGGCGGCTCTTCGTACAACGCGGGCCGCTGGTTTCTTTACGGCTCAGCTATTTTCGCCTGCGCCGCCACGGTCATCGCGACGTACATCGCCAAGCGCGACTACGGCTTCGAGCACGCGGCCCATACGAACCCGACGGCACCGCAACCCTCATCGAGACATGCGGAGATTTCAACGACGTCGCCGACGCGCGTCTCGCCCCTGAGTCATCTGCCCTACCTGCCGACGTTCACGGCCATGACGTCCATGGCGGTCTACGGACTGACCGTGCCGGGGTCGCCGCTTCAGTTCGAACTGTCCGGGCCCGGATTCGGCATTCTGTCCGGATGTCTCGCTGTCGCAGGCGGAGTGATGATGGCGATCATGGCCCCATTCCTCGGAAAGGGCAACGGCGCGGTGGCGGCCACGTCACCGCACTGACCGTTCGCGGTTGCAGTCGCTGCTTGTCAGGAAGTGAATTACCATCCGAAATGCCTTGACACTGATCGCCATGGCATTCCAACCCAGGAGGCAAGGATGAACAGTAACGGCACAGCCACTCGGGCCGGTGAGGAATACTGGCAGGCCGGGGCGGTCGCGACCTCGGTGAAGACCCCTGACGGACTGCGATGGCAAGTCCGCCGTGAACGCGACGGGTTGATCCGCTTCACGAAATGCCTTGCGCACACCAGTCATTGGAAGAAGGTATGACACGGCAGTGTCAAGCGGTGGAAGCAACGGAGTCGGTGAGGAGTTTGGTGAAGACTTCTCGGGGGGTGCGGAATCCGAGGATCGCTCGGGGTCGGTCGTTGAGTTCGTCGGCGATGGCGTCGAGGTAGGGCTGGTGGTCGG
>CAIRCP010000106.1 GCA_903877095.1 uncultured Actinomycetes bacterium
CCCTCGTTGCCGACCTTGTCCATGGCCTCGGCGATCAGGTCGCCGATGGTCTGGTCACCGGCCGAGATGCCGGCGGTGGCAGCGATCTGCTCCTTGGTCTCGACCTCTTTGGCCGACTTCAGCAGCGTCTCGGTGATGTGCGCGACGGCCTTCTCGATACCGCGCTTGAGCGCCAGCGGGTTGGCGCCGGCTGCGACGTTGCGCAGGCCTTCGCGAACCAGGGCCTGGGCCAGCACGGTGGCGGTGGTGGTTCCGTCGCCGGCGACGTCGTCGGTCTTCTTGGCGACTTCCTTGACCAGCTCGGCGCCGATCTTCTCGTACGGGTCCTCGAGCTCGATTTCCTTGGCGATGGACACACCGTCGTTGGTGATGGTGGGAGCGCCCCACTTCTTCTCCAGGACGACGTTGCGGCCCTTGGGGCCGAGCGTGACCTTCACCGCGTCGGCGAGGGCGTTGAGCCCGCGCTCGAGGCCGCGGCGGGCCTCTTCGTCGTACGCAATAATTTTGGACATTGCGAAGTGATTCCTCCGGTTAGGGGGTGACACGTTCCTGGGTCGGGCCCAGTGCCCGCGACGGACGACCTCAGTTGTGTTCGGACTGTGGTCTCACCGTCCCGACCTAGCACTCACCGGTCGTGAGTGCCAAAGTCATTTTTAGCACTCTCCCCTGCCGAGTGCAAGAAGAGTTCGCCTCCGGCGGACGGACGCGCTCAGCTCGACGAATCGTTCGCCCCCTCCAGGTTGCACTAAAGTCGCTTCGGTCGAAGGGAGGCCTGGGTGCGGACGGTGGAAGCGCCCGGGGCACTGCGGAGCTGGCAGCGACGCGCCCTGGTCAGATACCTGGCCGCCAAGCCGAGGGATTTCCTGGCCGTCGCCACCCCCGGCGCCGGTAAGACGACATTCGCCCTGCGGATCGTCGCCGAACTGCTCGGCGAGGGAACCGTCGAAACGGTCACCATCGTCGTCCCGACCGAACACCTCAAGATCCAGTGGGCACAGGCCGCCGCCCGGGTGGGCATCGCGCTGGACCCCAAATTCTCGAACTCCAACGCGCAGACCTCCGACGAGTACCACGGCGTGGTGGTGACCTACGCCCAGGTGGCCAGCCACCCGACGCGGCACCGGGTGCGCACCGAGAACCGCAAGACGCTCGTGGTCTTCGACGAGATCCACCACGGCGGTGACGCCAAGAGTTGGGGCGACGCCATCCGGGAGGCGTTCGATGACGCCACCCGCCGACTTTCCCTGACCGGAACCCCGTTCCGCAGCGACGACAGCGCCATCCCGTTCGTCACCTACGAACCAGGCCCCGATGGCTTCGCACGATCGAAGGCCGACCACACCTACGGATACTCCGAAGCGCTCGCCGACGGTGTTGTGCGGCCGGTGCTGTTCATGGCCTACTCCGGTGAGGCCCGCTGGCGCGACAGCGCCGGCGAGGAGCATGCGGCCCGCCTCGGCGAACCGCTGACCGCCGAGCAGACCGCCCGGGCGTGGAAGACCGCATTGAATCCGGCCGGGGAATGGATGCCCGCGGTCATCGCGGCGGCCGACACCCGACTGCGCGGCCTGCGCGAACACGTGCCCGACGCAGGCGGCATGATCATCGCCTCCGACCAGACCACCGCCCGCGCTTACGCCAAGCTGCTGGAGAAGACAACCGGGGAGCACCCGTCGGTGGTGCTGTCCGACGACAAGGGCGCCTCGGATCGGATCGCCGCATTCGCGGAGGGAACCTCCCGGTGGCTGGTGGCGGTGCGGATGGTCTCCGAAGGCGTCGACGTACCCCGCCTGGCGGTCGGCGTGTACGCGACCAGTGCGTCGACGCCACTGTTCTTCGCCCAGGCCATCGGCCGCTTCGTCCGGTCCCGCCGGCCCGGCGAGACGGCCTGCATCTTCCTGCCGTCGGTGCCCAACCTGCTGATGCTGGCCAGCGAGATGGAGGCCCAGCGCAACCATGTCCTCGGCAAGCCGCACCGGGAGACCCTGGAAGACCCGCTGGACGCCGAACTTGCCGCGCAGAAGCGCGACGAGCCGGGCGAGGCCGACAACAAGATCGAGTACCTCGGCGCCGAAGCCGAACTCGATCAGGTGATCTTCGACGGATCGTCGTTCGGGACGGCGACGCCGGCCGGCAGCGACGAGGAGGCCGACTACCTGGGCATCCCCGGCCTGCTGGACACCGACCAGATGCGAGATCTGTTACGCCGCAGGCAGGAAGAGCAGCTGACCCGGCGCACCGCCAGCGGCGAGGCGCCGCGGGTGTCGACACACGGCAAGCTGCGCGAACTGCGCCGGGAACTCAACGCGTTGGTGGCCGCGATGCATCACCGAACGGGCAAGCCGCACGGCATGATTCACAACGAGTTGCGCCGGATCTGCGGCGGTCCACCGGTGGCCGCTGCCAACAGCGACCAGCTGCAGGCCCGCATCGAAGCCGTGCGGTCACTGCAGATCTAGCAGGGGCCTACAGATCCAGCAGCCCCGGCAGGTCGGCCACCGAGTCGACGACGTGGTTCGGCTGCATCACGAATTCGTCTGCGGCCCAACGATCCAGCGTGTCCTGCCGGAACTTTCCGGTGCGCACCAGCACACCCGTCATCCCGACCACCTGCGCGGCCAGCACGTCGTTGTGGAGGTCGTCGCCCACCATCACCATGTCGTCGGGGTCCACCCCGAGTCGGGCGGCCGCCGCCTCGAAGCCGGCCGGGGCGGGCTTCCCCACGGCGACGGCTTTGCGCCCGGAGGCCTCCTCCATCCCGATCAGGTACATACCGGTATCGATACGCAACCCGTCGGCGGTGTTCCAGGAGGTGCTGCGGTGCATGGCGATCACCGGCACCCCCTGGGTCATCCACTCGTAGACCCGGCTCAGCGTCAGGTGGCTGTACTCCGCGCCGGCCCCGCCCAGCACGATGACGTCGGGTTCCTCGGGGCGCCAGTCCCGTTCGCAGACCCGCGAGTCGATCAGGTCCAAGCCGGGCATGTCCTCGGTGATGTCCCCGCTGTTGACGAGCAGGCATCGGGCGCCGGGATAGTGCGTGCGGACGTAGTCGGCGGTCAAGACGGCAGCGGTGATGACCTCGTCCGGTCGCACACTCATCCCGGCCCCGGTCAGCGCGGCCGCGATCTGGGTCCGGGTGCGGGTGGTGGTGTTGGTCAGATACGAGCAGGCGATCTGATGGTCGGCCAGGAGGCGCAGGGTTGCGGCGGCACCGGGGACGGGTTGCCAGGACGTCACCAGCACGCCGTCGATGTCGAACAGCACCCCGCCGATCGCCATGGTTCTGACAGTAAGCCGGACCGGCTACTGCTGCGAGGTCAAGGGCACGTCATGCCGGTGGAGTACAACCGCAAACGGAACCTCACTGATCAGTTCCGAGTCGAGGAATGTCTGAACCCAGTAGGTTCCGGCCTCGGGAAACACCACATTGCCGAAGAAGACCATGTTGAACATGTATCCCCCGGCGGAGAGATCGATCGGCGACGGATTCGACACGGTGACCGCCGTCGTGCGATCCGGCGAGATTATTTGGGTTTGAACGTTCCCCGCTCCCCACCCTTCCAGACGGTTGAGCACCGCCAACTTCATCAGCGACAGGGGGAGCTCTTCGACGGGGGCGACATGCATCACCCCCATCAGCGAAAAGCGATTGCCGAGCTCGAGGCGGATGTCATCACAAATCATGGTGGAGGCGCGCATAGTTCCCGCCGATGCAGAAGTCACCAGGGCACTCTAATCGGCTGCGCTGTCCGGCCGGCGAGATCCCGACCTCACCGATCATTGCTGACTCGACGTATGTTCTAGAACATGCGATGGACTGAGAATGACGTACCCGATCAGAGCGGACGCGTGGCGATCATCACCGGCTCCAATACCGGCCTGGGCTACGACACCGCGCGGGTGCTGGCGACCCACGGCGCCCATGTGGTGATGGCGGTGCGCGGCACGGCCAAGGGCGACGCCGCGGCCGGCCGGATTCGCCGGCTGTCACCTCAGGCGGAGGTCAGCGTGCACAAGCTGGATCTGGGCTCGCTGGCATCGGTCAAGCAGGCCGGCGCCGAACTCGCCGAGGCCTACCCGCGGATCGATCTGCTGATCAACAACGCCGGGGTGATGTACCCACCGAAGTCGACCACCGCCGATGGCTTCGAATTGCAGTTCGGCACAAACCATCTCGGGCACTTCGCGCTGACCGGGCTGCTGCTGGGCAATCTGCTTCCGGTCGACGGTTCCCGGGTGGTCGCGGTGGCCAGCATCGCGCACAACATCCGCGCGAAGATCGACTTCGATGACCTGCAGTGGGAGAAGCGCAAGTACGACCGGGTGGCGTCCTACGGCCAGTCCAAGCTGTCCAACCTGATGTTCGCCTACGACCTGCAGCGCCGGCTCACCGCCGCGAATGCGAAAACCATTGCGGTGGCGGCACATCCGGGGGTGGCGGCCACCGAACTGAGCCGTCACATCCCGGGTTACAGCCTGCCCGGTGTGGCCCCGCTCATGGGCAAGCTGCTTAACACCCCCGAACTCGGTGCGCTGCCGACCCTGCGGGCGGCCACCGACCCGGCGGTCAAAGGCGGTCAGTACTACGGCCCGGACGGCTTCAAGGAACTCCGGGGCTACCCCGTACTGGCGAGTTCGAGCAAGCAGTCCCACGACCTCGCCATCCAGCAGCGGCTGTGGAAGGTGTCGGAGGAGCTCACCGGCGTCACCTTCCCGGTCTGACGGCCGGTATGCGCAGCGTCGAGGAGCATCAACGCGTCGTCGCCGGGCTGATCGGCGCGCGTGAGCCGGTTGAGGTGCCCATCACCGATGCCGACGGATTGGTACTCGCCGACGACGTCGTCGCGCCGCTGTCGCTGCCGGTTTTCGACAACTCGGCGATGGACGGGTACGCCGTCCGCGCCCAGGACGTCATCGGCGCCGGCGCGGATCCCGTGGTGACACTGCCGGTCGCCGAAGACATTCCGGCCGGCCGCACCGACCGGCTGACGCTGGCCCCGGGTACCGCGCACCGGATCATGACCGGCGCCCCGGTTCCGGCGGGAGCCGATGCGGTGGTGCCGGTGGAGGCCACCGACGCCGGGGTGCCGGTGGTGCGGATCCGTTCAGCGGCCCGGCCCGGTCAGCACATCCGAAGGGCCGGCGAGGACGTGACCGCCGGGACGACGGTGCTGCGCGCCGGGACCCCGATCAGCCCGGCCGCCCTGGGACTGCTGGCCGCCCTGGGCGTCGAGCGGGTCCGGGTGGTGCCACGACCGCGTGTGCTGGTCGTCTCGACCGGCTCGGAACTGGTGGCGCCCGGCGTACCCCTGCAGCCCGGCCAGATCTACGAGTCCAACGCGGTGATGCTGGCCGCCGCGGTGCGCGACGCCGGCGCCGAGGTGGCCGGTGTGGCGACCTGCGGCGACGACGTCGGGCAGTTTCGCGCTGTGCTCGACGCCTACGCCGGCCGCGCCGATGTGGTTCTCACCTCCGGCGGGGTCAGCGCCGGGGCCTACGAGGTGGTCAAGGACGCCTTCGCGGGCCAGGCCGGCGTCGAGTTCGTCAAGGTGGCCATGCAGCCCGGCATGCCACAGGGCGCCGGCACGTTGGCGGACGGCCGCACCATCCTCACCCTGCCGGGCAACCCCGTCAGCGCGCTGGTTTCCTTCGAGGTGTTCATCCGCCCTGCCCTGCGGGCCGCCATGAAGCTGCCTCATCCGGACCGGCCGCGACGCACGGCCGCACTGGCAGAAGCCCTGACCAGTCCCGCCGGCAGACGGCAATTCCGGCGCGGGGTTTACGACCCGGCCACCGCGACGGTGACCAGTTACGGCCCGCCGGCCTCCCATCATCTGCGCTGGCTCGCATCGGCCAACTGCTTGCTCGATATCGCCGCCGACCTCACCGGCATCGCGGCAGGCGAGCACATCACCGTGTGGGACTTGACCACATAGAGAAATTCGGCGCACTACACTCACGCCGATGGCCAGACGCCCAGATGCCAACCAGCTGTCCGGCCCTCAGCGGCTGGCTGCGCTTGTGCGTACCTCGATTCCCCCCGTCCACAGCGCCGGTTATCCCTTCATCGCGGCTGGCCTCGCGGCGGCGGCCCTCGGCCGTCGCCACCCGTGGGCCCGCGGGCTCGGGTTGGCTGCCGCCGGAGCCAATGCGGGCTTCTTCCGGCACCCGCCGCGAACACCGCCCACCGAGCCCGGGCTGGTGGTCTCCCCCGCCGACGGACTGGTGTGCCTCATCGAGGAGGCTGCGCCGCCGGCCGAACTAGGACTGGGCGCCACGCCGGTTCCCCGGGTCAGCATCTTCCTGTCCCTGTTCGACGCGCACGTCCAGCGCATCCCGGTCGGCGGCGAGGTGCTCGCCGTCGAGCATCGGCCCGGCAGTTTCCATTCCGCCGAATTGGCGGCGGCCAGTGCGGACAATGAGCGCAACAGCGTGGTGATCCGGACTCCGGAAGGACATGAAGTGGTAGTCGTACAGATCGCCGGGTTGATCGCCCGGCGGATCGTCTGCGATCTGCATGCCGGCGACCGCGTCGAGATCGGGGACACCTACGGGCTGATCCGGTTCGGATCGCGGCTGGACACTTACCTGCCTGCCGGGTCGGAGATCGTCATCGGGAACGGACAGCGGGCACTGGCCGGCGAGACGGTGCTGGCGAGGCTGCCGTGATCAAGCCCCGCAAGCCCACCACCAACGCGGCCCGGATGCTGCCGAGTGCCATGACGGTGCTCGCCATCTGCCTGGGCATGACGTCGGTCAAGTGGGCCTGGGACGACCGGCCCACCGCCGCCATGGCACTGCTGGCCGCCGCGGCGATCCTGGATGCCCTCGACGGCCGCGTCGCACGCATGCTCAACGCCGCATCCCGGATGGGCGAGGAGATCGACTCGCTCGCCGACGCGGTCAACTTCGGCGTGGCGCCGGCGTTCATCGTGTACGCAACCCTGTTGTCGCACAACCGCGTTGGCTGGATCGTGGTCCTGCTCTATGCGGTGTGCATCGTTCTGCGACTGGCCCGGTTCAACTCGGTGCTGGGCACCGAAGCGCCGGCGTACACCAAGGACTACTTCGTCGGTATGCCGGCGCCGGCCGGCGCGATCGGAGCCATCGGTCCGCTGGCCGCCAAGATGCAATGGCCCGGCCCGTGGTGGTCGACGGAAACCGCCGAGATCGTCGTCATCATCTGGATGGTGGCCGTCTCGCTGCTGGTGGTGAGCCGCATCCCGATGCGCAAGATTCACACCTTCAAGGTGTCGCAGAGCATGGTCGCCCCACTGCTGGCCCTGTTCGCCATCCTTGTCGCCGCCGCGTTCCAATTCCCGTATCTGCTGATCCTGGTGATCATTGTGGCGTACGTGATCCACATCCCGTTCGCCGTGCGCAGCAAACGCTGGGCCGCCGCCCATCCGGAGACCTGGGACGACAGTTCCCGCCAGCGACGTGCCGCCCGTCGCGCCACCCGGCGCGCCCAGCAGCCGCACCGGCGGTCGACGGCGCGGCTGGGCCTACGCAAACCTGGAGGCTGAGTTTTTTGACCGAGATCCTCTCCGACCGAAGGGGTCCGTCGTCGAGCCTGACGCTCACCGCGCGGCTCAACACCTCGGCGCTGGATTCCCGCCGCGGCGTGGTGCGCCTGCACCCGGAGGCCATCGCCGCGCTGGGCATCCGAGAGTGGGATGCGGTGTCGCTGATGGGTTCCCGGACCACGGCCGCGGTGGTGGGGATCGCCCCGCCCGGCACACCCACCGGAACCGCACTGCTCGACGACGTGACGCTGTCCAACGCCGGCTTGCGGGAGGACGCCACCGTCGTGGTATCGCCGGCCACCGTCTACGGGGCCCGGTCGGTGACCTTGAGCGGTTCAGCCCTGGCGACCCGGTCGGTCACCTCAGCCAACCTGCGCCAAGCCCTCCTGGGCAAGGTGCTCACCGTCGGCGACACGGTATCGCTGCTGCCCCGCGACCTGGGCCCGGGCACTTCGACGTCGCAGGCCAGCGCGGCGTTGGCCACATCGGTGGGCATCACCTGGACCTCGGAACTGCTGACGGTCACCGGCACCGACCCCGCCGGACCGGTTTCGGTGCAACCGAATTCCTCGGTCACCTGGGGTGGCGTCGGCAGCGTCGGCGCTGCGCCCCCGGCGACGGGGTCCACCCCCGCGGTCAGTCAGCCGACCCAGTGGCCCGAGGAACCGCCGATAAGCATTGACGACCTCAAGGGCCAGCACGCGCAGGCCGGGCGCCTCACCGAATGGCTGAAGCTGGCGCTCGACGAGCCGGCCCTGCTGGAGAAGCTTGGGGCGAAGCCAAATCTGGGTGTGCTGATCACCGGGCCCGCCGGGGTCGGAAAAGCGCGACTGGTCCGCGCGGTGTGTGCGCGGCGCCGACTGGTCCGACTCGACGGGCCGGACACCGGCGCACTGGCAGCCGGCGAACGGCAGCAGGCCGTGGCGCGGGCGGTGGCCGACGTGATGAACGGCGGCGGGGTGCTGCTGGTCACCGACATTGACGCGCTGCTGCCCGAACCCCCCGAACCGGTCGCCACGATGATCCTCGGTGAACTGCGCAAAGCGGTGGCGGCCCCGGGCGTGGCCCTGGTGGCCACCTCGCAGGCGCCCGACGCGGTGGACCCCCGACTTCGTGCGCCGGATATCTGCGACCGCGAACTCGGACTGAGCCTGCCCGACGGCGCCACCCGCAAAGCAGTGCTGGAAGTGCTCCTGCGTGACGTGCCGGCCGACAACCTCAAACTCGACGAAATCGCCGATCGAACACCGGGTTTCGTCCGCGCCGATCTTGCCGCTCTGGTCCGCGAGGCGGCCTTGCGCGCCGCCGCCCGCGCCAGCGAGGACGGCAATCCCCCTGTGCTGACCCAGGAGGACATCGCCGGCGCACTCAGCGTCATCCGGCCGCTGTCCCGGTCGAACACCCAGGAGCTTTCGGTCGGTTCGGTGACGCTGGAGGACGTCGGCGACATGGTGTCGACCAAGCAGGCCCTGACCGAGGCTGTGCTCTGGCCGCTGCAGCACCCCGATACCTTCGCCCGGCTCGGCGTCGACCCCCCGCGCGGGGTGCTGCTCTACGGTCCGCCCGGTGTGGGTAAGACCTTTGTGGTACGGGCGCTGGCAAGTTCGGGACGCCTGAGTGTGCACGCCGTCAAGGGCGCCGAACTGATGGACAAGTGGGTCGGTTCTTCGGAGAAGGCCGTCCGCGAATTATTCCGCCGTGCAAGGGATTCCGCGCCGTCACTGATATTCCTGGACGAGATCGACGCGCTCGCACCGCGACGCGGGCAGAGCCACGACTCCGGTGTCACCGACCGCGTAGTGGCCGCCCTGCTGACCGAACTCGACGGAATCGAACCGCTGCGCGACGTCGTTGTGCTCGGCGCCACCAACCGACCGGAGTTGATCGACCCAGCGCTGCTGCGCCCCGGCCGCCTGGAGCGACTGGTGTTCGTCGAGCCGCCGGATGCCGACGCCCGCTACGAGATCCTCAAGACGGCGGCGAAGTCGGTGCCGCTGGCCTCCGACGTCAACCTCAAGGATCTGGCCGGTGACTTGGACGGCTATAGCGCCGCGGATTGCGTCGCCCTGCTCCGCGAGTCAGCACTCACCGCAATGCGCCGCTCGATCGACGCCGCCGACGTCACCGCCGAGGACCTGGCCAAAGCTCGCGACACAGTGCGCCCGTCGCTGGACCCCGCCCAGATCGAGTCGCTGCGCGCGTTCGCCAACGAACGCTGAAATCAGTTAGCGCGCAGGCGATCTGGGGTCACTCTTCGGAAAGCTGGAACTCCACCATCGCCATGACCGTCTCCACCGCATCGGTCAGCGCGTCGACCCGCTGGGCGAGGGTGGGCGCGGCGAGGATGTCGTAGCGGTCGGCCTGACCGATCGGAACCTTGGCCGCCAGCGCGTACAGATGTCGGGCCGGGTCGGCTGCGGTGTCCGGGTCCACAGCCAGCGTGCCGGGTTGCAGTTCCAGCCCGCGCGCCTGGGCGACCCGCTCGTAGAGCGCCAGAATCCGGTCCACGACGGTGCCGATCCGCTCGGGCCCCACCTCCGGTCCCGGCTCGTCGGGCCAGGGTTCGACGACCGCACGCGGGTACGGATCGTCGGGCAGCCACCGGGTCACCCGAATCCGATCGCCGATGGTGGCGATGAGCTGATACTGGCCGTCGCCGGTATCGACGCATTCGGCGATATGGGCCAGCGTCCCGACGTCGCTGCGGACGTCACCACCGCCGACCTCCCACCCACGGCTGATCAGCACCACCCCGAAAACCGGTTCGTCACCGGCAAGACAGTCCCGGATCATCGCCGCGTAGCGGGGCTCGAAGATGCGCAGCGGCAAGACGTCCCCGGGCAGTTGTGCCGACTGAAGCGGGAACATCGGCCGTTCGATCGGGCTCACCTCATCCCGCCGGGGAGGATGTCCTTCACCGGTGCGCTGGGATCGACGAAACGGCACAGCGCCGACGCCACGGTGACCCACTGGTCAGGATTGTCGGCCAGGATCTTGTTGCCGTCCTCCCCGATCGCCGCGATCACATCGCGGCGCTCGGGCTGGGACATGGCGACGAAATCACGGCAGGACGTGTTGACCCTGGCGGCCAACCCGGCCTGTCCGGGGGTGGCCACGGCGGTTCCGCCGATCGCCCGACTGCAGCCGCCGACGCCGATCACCGCGACGGCCAGTACGGCCGCCAGCCCCGCTGCCGTCGCCCCGCGTCGAGCCGACGATGCCGCCGAGGAACGAGGCCGTCGAGCCGAAGAAGCGAGACCATCAAGCGGAGGACGAGCGAGACAATCGGGATCGGGCCGCATGGGTTCCCCTTCTACAGCTTGAGTTCGCCGACGATCGCGTCGACGACCGCGCGTAGATCGCCGTCGTGTTCCTCTGCCACCCGTCGCTGGCGCTGATACGACGCGCCTCGCCGGGGAATCTCGGCAACCGCCGCCAATTCGTCTGCGCAGTGCAATGATTCGGCGATCGGGCCCAACCTGGTCAACAGATCATCGAGGTCCTCGGTGACCAGCCGCTCGTTGCTGTCGGCGTCGAGAATGATGATGGCGTCCAAGCCGTAGCGCGCCGCCCGCCACTTGTTCTCCTGGACGTGCCACGGCGGCATCACCGGCAACTCCTCGCCGGCCTCCAGCCGGCGGTCCAGATCCACGATCAGGCAGTGCGTCAGGGCGACCAGCGCCGACAGCTCGTCCAGATTGGAGACGCCGTCGAAGATGCGCACCTCGACGGTGCCCAGATGGGGGGAAGGCCGGATGTCCCAACGCACTTCGTTGATGGACTCGATGATGCCGGTGGTCTTCTGGTCGTGCACGAAATGCTCGAACTGACGCCAGGTTTCGAACTGGAAGGGCAGCCCAGCCGTCGGCAACTGCTGGAACATCATCGCTCGGTTACTGGCGTAACCGGTGTCCTCACCGGCCCAGTAGGGCGACGACGCCGACAATGCCAGCAGGTGCGGATAGTGGTTGAGCAGTGAGGAGATGATCGGCATCACCTTGTGCGCCGATGAAACGCCGACGTGCACATGCACGCCCCAGATCAGCATCTGCCGCCCCCACCACTGGGTGCGCTTGATCAACTCGGCGTAACGCGGTGCGTCCGTGAGCTTTTGGCGGGACCAGTCCGCGAACGGGTGGGTGCCGGCGCAGAAAAGATCCAAGCCGCGCTCGCGGACCACTTCGCTGGTAGAGACCAGGGTGGTCCGCAGATCGTCCATCGCCTCGGGCACGGTGTCGCAGATTCCCGTCACCAGTTCGACGGTGTTGCGCAGCAATTCCTTGTGTACATGCGGGGTTTCGCCGATGTCGGCGATCACCGCCGCGGCCTCGTTGCTCAGGTCACGGGTCTTCGCGTCGACGAGGGCGAACTCCCACTCGACGCCGAGCGTGGGCCGGGGTGAGCCGGCGAAGTCGATGCGGGCGGCACGGGACGGGCCGGGGCGCGACTTACCCGCCGCTGATGACACCGCACGCCACCCGCTTACCGCCGTCGCCGGTGGCAAGCGTTGTCTCGTCGGGCGGCGGCGCACCGCCGGCTTGCTTGTAACGGTCTGCCGGGATGTTGGCGAAATTGTCGGCGTTCGCGTGGATGATGATCGCCGTGCCGTCCCCGCTGATCAGGTCGGCCTTGTCCAGCGCGTTGGTCGTGGTCACCAGCATCGCGCTGCCGTCACCACGGACCTGCAGCGACGCGAAGTCACCGGCGTGATTGGGATGGCCACCCTCCCCGCCGCCCTGATAGTGGCCGCCGGCAGAAAGGAAGTCACCCGGTGCGCCGCCGCTGGGGGCCACCGAGTTGGCCTCGCACTTGCCGACATCGTGAACGTGCAGACCGTGCCAGCCCGGCGTCAGTTTGCCGGGCGCGGTGGTCTGGACGGTGACGGTGGCGTAGGCGTCGTTGTCGCGGAACTCGATGGTGGCCGCGGCGATCTGGGTGCCGTCCGGCGCGGCGATGACGGCACTGAGCGTGTCAGCCGGAGCGGCCGGGCCCGGCGCAACCGGCGGGTTCCCCCCGGCGTGCGGGGCGCCACCACCGTGAGCCTCCCCCGGCGGAGCCGGGGTGCCGGTCCAGACCGGCGGGGTGGTGCCGGGGGACGTGGCGACCGGTTCGTTCGGCGAACAGGCGCTCACCAGCGCGACCGGAGTGAGGAAAAGCAGGGCAGCGGACCTACGCAAGCGACGTGGCAGCACCATGGGCTTGAGCCTATCCCGGCCTAACCCGTCACCAAGACAATCACGCCAGGTGGCTGCTCGGCGATATCGGGAATCCGGGGCGCCACCGGAGCCTCGAGCACCTTGCCGACTTCCGTGGCCGCCGCCTCCTCGCCCTCGGCTGCGCCGAAGTACACCGTCGTGGCGGGGACGTCGGCGGCGGTGATGGTGGCCGACTCGGTGACGTTCCACCCCGCTTCACGCAGCCGGTCGGACACCCGGTTGGCAGCGGCTTCGTCGGCGGCGACGCTGAAGACCCGAACGTCGGACTTCCGCGCCGGCGGCTTGGCGCTGGACGTGGTGCTCACCGCCGCCGGGGCGCTGTCGTCGGAGCTGTCATTGCCTGACGACATGGCCTGGAATCCGACGAGCAGGAAGATCACACCCAGGAAGAGAAGCACCATCACCATGGCGCGCAAGGGCAGCCCACTGGATTCGGAAACGCGCTCGTTCATCGCGCTTACTGTAACCGCGGCCGGGCCGCGCCCGGGGTCGCGGCCATGCTCAGGTGACCTCGAAGCCCAGCCGGCGGGCGGCGCGAGCTTTCTGCCGGCTGGCCCGCAACCGTCGCAACCGCTTCACCAGCATCGGATCGGCGGCGAGTGCCTCCGGTCGGTCCACCAGAGCGTTGAGCACCTGGTAGTACCGGGTTGCCGACATCGAGAAGTGCTCTTTAATCGCTTCTTCCTTGGCGCCCGCGTATTTCCACCACTGCCGCTCGAAGGCCAGGATGTCGTATTCGCGACGGCTCAGTCCGGCCGGTAGTTCGGCGTCGTCGATTGCCCGTTCGGCCCGTGCTGTGGCGCCATCCATGCGATCCGTGGGCCCTTTCAACGAGTTCGGGAAATGACATCCTTGTGGTTCGTGGGACATTCAATCACGTCCACAGTGATTGGGACTGCAGCGGACCCAGCGCGTCGGCTCACTTTAAACTTGTCCATCATGGCGATCCGACCCATCGTTATCCTCGGCGATCCCGTTCTGCACACCCCGACCGCTCCGGTCGACGTGGGGCCCGACGGCAGCGTGCCTGCCGACGTGGCCGAGCTCATCGCAGACATGTACGAGACGATGGACGCCGCCCATGGAGTGGGCCTGGCGGCCAACCAGATCGGCGTGGGCCTGCGGGTGTTCGTCTACGACTGCGCGGACGAACGCGGCAAGGCCGACTACCGCCGCGGGGTGGTGATCAATCCGGTGCTGGAGACCTCGGGGATCCCCGAAACGATGCCCGACCCCGAACTCGACGACGAGGGCTGCCTGTCGGTGCCCGGCGAGTCGTTTCCCTGCGGTCGGGCCGAGTGGGCGCGCGTGACCGGTCTGGATGCCGATGGCAACCCGGTGTCCCTGGAGGGCACCGGCCTGTTCGCGCGGATGCTGCAGCACGAGACAAACCACCTCGACGGATTCCTCTACGTCGACAAGCTGATCGGCCGGCATACGCGGGCCGCGAAGAAGACCGTCAAGAAGAACGCCTGGGGCGTTCCCGGCCTGTCGTGGATGCCGGGCGAGGTTCCGGACCCCTTCGGGCACTGAGATGGCTTTGCGCATCGCGACCTGGAACGTCAACTCCATCCGGACCCGAGTCGATCGCGTGGTCGATTGGATGGGCCGCGCCGAGGTCGACGTGCTGGCGATGCAGGAGACCAAGTGCGCCGACGACCAATTCCCGGCCATGACGTTCCTGGGCGCCGGCTACGAGGTGGTGCACTGCGGCCACGACCAGTGGAACGGTGTCGCGATCGCCTCGCGGGTGGGCTTCGACGACGTCGCGGTGGGGTTCGAGGGCCAGCCGAGGTGGGACGGGAAGGACGAGGCACGCGCGCTCGGCGCCACCTGCGGCGGTGTGCGGGTGTGGAGCCTGTACGTCCCCAACGGCCGCACCGTCGCCGATCCGCATTACCGCTACAAGCTGGATTGGCTTGCTGCACTGCATAATACGGCGCAGGGTTGGCTGGCCGAGGATCCCGGCGCGCAAATCGCCCTGACGGGCGACTGGAACATCGCCCCCCGCGACGAGGACGTGTGGGACCCGGCGGTCTTCCGCGGCAGTACACACGTCACCGAGCCGGAGCGCAGCGCCTTCGCCGCGATCGAAAGTTCCTATGCCGACGTGGTGCGCTCCTTCACTCCTGGTGAGTTCACCTACTGGGACTACACCCAATTGCGGTTCCCGCGCCGGGAGGGCATGCGGATCGACTTCATCCTCGCCTCCCCGGCGCTGGCGCAACGGGTGACGCACGCCGAGATCGCCCGCGACGAACGCAAGACCGGCAAGAACCGGATCGGCTCGCCCAGCGACCACGCGCCGGTGTTCGTCGACCTGGGTTAAGCATCACCCGACGTCGGGTCCTTGGCAGCGCCGATACGCTGGGCCAGACGTGTGCCGGAGAGCCAGGCGGACTCCACCCGCGGCCCGATCAGCCAATCGCCGCACAGACCAAGACCGCGATCAGCGTCGAAGATCACACCCGGACCCCCCGGCGCCGAGCGGGCGAACCGCCACCGATGGCCAGCGACGCCGATGCGGGCGGGCAGCGCGACGCCCAGCGCCGTCGACAGCGCGGCGACCAGATCGGCCGTCACCGCGTCGGCATCGGCGTCGATGTGACGGCGTGACCACGCCGGGGTGGCCTGCACGACCCAGCTTTCCGGCCCGGTGCGGCCCGGCTTGGCGTTGTTGCGGGCGGCCCAGCCGACGACGCCGTCACCGGAGCCCGCCCAGCAATCCCGTTCGGCGGCAACAGGTTCGGAGAAGGCCGCCATCACCGTCCAGCACGGCTCGCTGACGGCGGCACCGGCCAGTGCGGCCAGGACCGGGGCGGTGTCGGCGAGCAGAGCGGCGGCCTGCTCGGCGGGAACCGCGATCACCACCAGGTCGACGTCATGGACCTCGTCGGCGCCGACGCGCAAACCCCAGCCGGCATCGAGCCGTGCGACCGCGGTGACCAACGTCGACCAGTGCACGTCGTGGCGGCCGGCCAGTTCGCGGACCGGCGAACTCATCGCGGGGACACCGACATACGCGTCGCTCCCCGCAGCCGTCCACGGCGCCACGACGCCGTCGGCGGCCCAGGTGCCCACCTGCGCCGCAAAGGCGGGATCGCGCACGGTGAAGTACTGCGCCCCGTGGTCGAAGTGCGCCTCCCCCTGCGATGTGGCGAGGCGCCGCGTCGACATGCGACCGCCGGGCCCGCGGCCTTTGTCGAAGAGCACCACATCGTGACCGCGCTGGACCAGGCCGTCGGCACAGGACAGCCCTGCAATGCCGGCACCGACGATTCCGATCATCATGGCCGATCAACCCCGGAGGACGGCTCGCTGACCTTCACCAGCATCTTGCCGATGTTGGCCCCGGTGAACAGACCGTTGAGGGCGTCGGCGCACGTTTCCAGGCCCTCGGAGACCGTTTCGCGGTGCACAAGTCTGCCTTCGGCGGACCAGCGCCGCAGATCGGCGAAGGCCTCGCCGAAACGGTCCCACATCTGCAGCGTGTTGAAGCCCCGCATTGTTGCGGTCTTGGCCAGCAGGTTGACGTAATTGGACGGACCCGGATGCTCGCCGGTCAGATAACTGGAAATCACCCCGCACAGCACGACGCGGGCATTGACCGCCAACCGGCCGAGCACCGCGTTGAGGATCTCCCCGCCCACGTTGTCGAAGTAGACGTTCACCCCTCTTGGGCAGTGCCGCTTGAGGGCGACCGACAGGTCATCGTGCTTGTAGTCGATGCAGGCGTCGAAGCCGAAGTCCTCCACCACCGCACGGCACTTCGCCGGACCGCCGGCGATGCCGACGACCCGGGCGCCGGCGATCTTGGCGACCTGTCCCGCGATCGACCCGGTGGCTCCAGCCGCCGCAGAGATGACGACGGTCTCACCCGGCTGCGGGCGGCCGACCTCCTTGATGCCGAAATAGGCTGTCGCGCCGCTTGATCCGTAGATGCTCATGATGGTCCGCTGATCGGTCTCGCCGGGGATCAGCGTGCTGAAGATGTCGTCGCGGATGATCGAGTACTCCTGGAATCCCGTCAGCGTGGTGACGATGTCGCCGACTTTGTATGCAGCGCAGTGCGATTCGACCACTTCGCCGACGCCGGCGGCGCGGATAACCTCGCCGATCCCGACCGGCGGGAGGTAGCCGGGACGGTCGTCGAGCCAGGTGCGCGCCGCGGCGTCGAGTCCGATGTAGGTCGTTCGCAGGAGGGCCTCACCCACACCCGGCACCGGCGCCGGGACCGTTACCAGTTCGGTATCGCCGGGCGCGACGAGACCGACGGGCCGGCGCCGAAGCACGATCTGCCGGTTGGTCAACACACCAGCGAAGTTACTCGCAGCACGGTCCACTGACGTCCCGCACCGATGGGGAACCCCTATTGCATCAGTCACCTGAGTAAATCTGCACTGCTAGCGTGGCACCGACCACACCAGGGAAGTGAGCCGTGAACGAATTTCTGCCGCTGAGCCCGCCGGGGCAGACCCCGGTACGGGTGCTCACCGTTGCCGGGTCGGACTCCGGCGGCGGCGCAGGCCTGGAGGCGGACATGCGCACCTTCGCCCTGCTGGGCGTGCACTCGCTGGTCGCGGTGACCGCGGTTACTGTTCAGAACTCGTTGGGCGTCAAGGGTTTTCACGAGATCCCGGTTGACGTCATCGCCGGCCAGATCGAGGCCGTGGCCACCGACATCGGAGTACAGGCGGCCAAGACCGGGATGCTGGCGTCCTCAGAGATCATCGAGACCATCGCGCGGTCCTGGCGCGACCTGGGTCTGGCGGGCACCACCCCGTTCGTCGTCGACCCGGTCTGCGCCTCCATGCACGGCGACCCCCTGCTGCACGCCAGCGCCCTGGACACCCTGCGCACCGTGCTGTTCCCCCTGGCCAGCGTGATCACCCCCAACCTCGACGAGGTGCGACTGCTGGTCGGCGTGGACGTCGTCGACTCGAAGACCCAGCACGACGCCGCCCGCGCCCTGCACGACCTCGGCCCGCAGTGGGTGCTGGTGAAGGGCGGCCATCTGCGCTCGGCGCCGCACAGCGCCGATCTGCTTTACGACGGCACCGACTTCCACACCTTCGACGCCCCGCGGGTGGCCACACCGCACGATCACGGCTCCGGCGATACCCTGGCGGCAGCCACCGCCTGCGCCCTGGCGCACGGCTACCCGATGCCCGAGGCCGTCGCGTTCGCCAAGGCCTGGGTGACCGAATGCCTGCGCGCCGCCTACCCACTCGGCGGCGGGCACGGCCCGGTCTCCGCGCTGTTCCGGCTGCAGACCGATGGATCTTGATGCGATCGCCGGGGTGGCCCACGCTCCGCAGGGCACACCGTACGGAGTCGTCATGCTCACCCACGGCGCCGGCGGTAGCCGCGAGTCGCCGCTGCTGATCGCCCTGTGCGACGAATGGGCGCGGCGCGGATGGCTCGCGGTGCGCTACGACCTGCCCTACCGCCGTCGCCGGCCGAAGGGCCCGCCGTCGGGATCGTCGGCCGCCGATCAGGCCGGCATCGCCGCAGCGATCGAACTCGCCCGTTCGCTGGGCGCCGGTCCGGTGATCGCCGGCGGCCACTCCTACGGCGGACGGCTCACCTCGATGGTGGTCGCCGAGCAGGCCGGGATCGCCGACGAACTGACCCTCTTCTCGTATCCCCTGCACCCGCCGGGAAAGCCGGAGCGGCTGCGCACTGAGCACTTTTCGGATATCCGGGTGCCGACAGTTTTCACCCACGGCAGCCGGGATCCATTCGGGTCGCTCGACGAGCTACGGACCGCCGTCGCACTCATCGAGGCAGCGACAAAGATCGTCGAGGTCGACGGCGCCCGGCACGACTTAGGGTCCAAGGTCATCAGTGTCCCGGCACGCGCGGTGGACGCCGCGCTGAGCTTCGGTCCGACAACCTGAATCCGGTACCGTCGGTCCCATGACCGAGCAGCACTACGACGTGGTCGTCGTCGGGGCAGGTTTCGGAGGCATCGGCGCGGCGGTCCAGCTCAAGCGCCTCGGCTTCGAGAACTTCGTGCTCCTGGACCGCCAGGACGACCTGGGCGGCACCTGGCACGTCAACCGCTACCCCGGGCTGGCCTGCGACGTCCCCACCACCACGTACTCGTACTTCTTCGAACCGAACCCGAATTGGACCCGGCTGTTCTCCACCGGCCCGGAGATCAAGCAGTACGCCGACCACGTCGCCAAGAAGTACGACGTCCGTCGGCACATCCGCTTCAACTCCATCGTCGAGGGCGCCCGCTGGGACGAGGAGACACAGCTGTGGCAGGTGGCCCTCTCCGACGGCCAGACCTTGCTCGCGCGATTCCTGATCACGGCGACCGGATTCCTGTCCCAGCCGCACACTCCGGACGTTCCGGGCATTCACAGCTTCGAAGGCAAGGTCATCCACACCACCGCGTGGGACGACAGCTACGAGCCGGCGGGTAAGCGGATCGGCCTGATCGGCACCGGCGCGACCGCGGTACAGCTCATTCCGGAACTGGCCAAGAAGGCCGGCGACCTGACGGTCTACCAACGCACCCCGATCTTCGTGGTGCCGAAGGTGGACTTCGCGTTCCCCGAGCGGGTGCGGCGCCTGTTCGCCCGCGTGCCGTTGACGCAGCGCGCGGTGCGCGCGGTCACCGACGTGATCTACGGCCTCTTCAACTACGTCGTGCTGCACTTCCGGCAGACGCCGTTCAAGCGGCTCGGCATCGGGGCGGCCGACGTCTCCAAGATGTACCGGTTCGCGGTTATCCGCGATACAGCGTTGCGCCGCAAGCTGACCCCGACCTACGACTTCGGTTGCAAGCGGCCGACGTTCTCCAACAGCTACTACCGCACCTTCACCAAGCCGAACGTTCATCTACAGAGCAGCGGGATCGACCACATCGAACCGCACGCCATCGTGGCGCACGACGGTACCCGTTCGGAGATCGACACCCTGGTCCTGGCCACTGGTTTCGATTTGTGGGAGGCCAATATCCCGGCAATCGAGATCATCGGCCGCGAGGGCCGCAATCTCGGAAAGTGGTGGCGGGAGAACAGGTTCCAGGCCTACCAGGGGGTGTCGATTCCGTACTTCCCCAACTACCTCAGCCTGGCCAGCCCGTACGCCTTCATCGGGTTGAACTACTTCAACACGATGGAGTACCAGATGCGGCTGATGGACCGATTGTTCGGCGAGTTGAAGCGCCGCGGCGGACGGACCTTCGAGGTGACCGAAGCCGCCAACTCCCGGTTCCTCGACCGGATGATCGAACGGGTCGGCGACACCGTGTTCACCGCGGGGCACTGCGCGGATGCGCGGTCCTACTACTTCAACCCGCACGGCGAGGCGACTCTGCTGCGCCCGACGACGGCGCGGGCCGCCATCCGGGAAGCCTCCGAGTTCCCCTTGAGCGACTACGCATTCGCTTAGTCGGCCGCAACCATCGAGACCGCACTCGGTGTGGGCATGGTGGTCCCCCAGACCCGCCACTTCGCGCCGCCGGCGTCGCCGCGTACCCGATATACCTCCCCGTCGGGGCGGCCCGCAGCAAACGGAGGTAACGGGCCCGGCCCCGCGGTGGCGGCCGCTGAGACAATTACATGCGCGGTCGCGCGTCTTTATTGTACAGTGGTCAACGCTCGTAAGAGCGCACCGTTATCAGCTGACGGAGTCTGGAAAATCTGATAAATGACCAACGATGAACCGAAGATTGTGCTCCTCGGAGGCACCTATGGCGTCGGAAAGACGACGCTAGCGCACGGCAGTGTCAAGCGGTGGAAGCAACGGAGTCGGTGAGGAGTTTGGTGAAGACTTCTCGGGGGGTGCGGAATCCGAGGATCGCTCGGGGTCGGTCGTTGAGTTCGTCGGCGATGGCGTCGAGGTAGGGCTGGTGGTCGG
>CAIRCP010000107.1 GCA_903877095.1 uncultured Actinomycetes bacterium
CCGACCACCAGCCCTACCTCGACGCCATCGCCGACGAACTCAACGACCGACCCCGAGCGATCCTCGGATTCCGCACCCCCCGAGAAGTCTTCACCAAACTCCTCACCGACTCCGTTGCTTCCACCGCTTGACACTGCCGTGACCGCAACCGCTACTGCCATCGCCAGCTTCGGGTTGCTTGCGGCTGTGTTCGGCTCCGTGGCTACTGCCGCGTCACTTGAGAGCTGGATCTACGGCACCAAGGCATTGGACCCGCCCTCACCGGATCCCGATTTCTTCGCGAACGTCGATGTCGTGCGGCCGAACCTTCCGCAAGGATCTGATGAGGTTCAGCCGCTTATCGACTGGATGGAAGCGGCGTGCACCATCGTGGCTGTCGATGACGCGCTGGTGGCGATCGAGGGCAAGATTCTCGGCGCCAAGGAGGCGCAAGCGCAACAGGCAATCGATCAGCAGCTTCAACGCTATGGCGAGGTTCGCCAGGAAGCGGTGTCGGAGTTCGACAGGCTCATCAGCCTGCAGGATGCAGCGGAGAGATCCTTGGAGTTCTTGCAGCAGCAACTTAATCAATTTGCCTCTCAGATCTCGTCGTCCCAAATGCAGTTGACAGACGATCTACGCCTGGCTTTTCAGCGCCAGCAAATCCCGCCAGAAATGATTGATGCAATCGAGAATAGGCTTGCCAACTTCGGAGATTTCGCAGCGCACTCAAACCTGGTCGGCCTGCCGCAACTGACCGGCCGCGTGTTGACAGTACTAATGCGTTATTTGCTCCGGTACGACCCTATGACTCAAAGTCTTTCTTAGTAACCTTCGACGCCCAGCGGTCGCCCCAACACGGTTGGCCAGCGTGAACATGTTCGGCGAACCAGAATCCTGGCAGGCGTGGACGGTGCCCTAACCGGGCAGCACCAGCACCGGAACCGGGCTGAACCGCATGATCTTGGCGCCCCGCGTGCCGAGGAACACCCGGGCGATTTCGCTGCGCGGCGAGGTGCCCAGCGCCAAGATCTCGCCGTCCTGCCACTCTGCGTCGTCGAGCGCCTCGCCCCAGTCGTTACCGCTGACGACCTGCAGCAGAACGTCGTCGCCCACCACGCCGCCGGTGCGCAGGTCGGCCAGCATCTCGGCGGCCTGCGTCTCCCAGGCGGCGAGGATCGAATCCTCGGCGTGCAGTCCGACCTCCGGCGGGTACATGGTGCGTCCGCGGACCGCGAAGGTGATCACGCGCAGCGGCACTTCGAGGCGTTCGGCAAGCGAGGCGACTCGGCGAACCACCTCGGTGGACTCCGGCGTGCCGGGATATCCACAGGTGATACGGGTGAGCAGGCCGCCGCGCGGGCTGCGGTATCCGCGCGGCGCCAACGCGACGGGCACGGGAGAGGAATGCAGCAGGCGGTCGGCCGTCGAGCCCACCACCACCTGGCCGAGTTGGCCGTTGGCCGATGAGCCCAGGACCAGTAGGTCAGCGTCGAGTTCGGAGACCACCTCGGTCAAGCCGCCCGACACCGATCGATGGGCATGGCTGTGGAACTTGACTTCCAGCGAGTCCACGATGGAACCCAGCTCGCGCTGAGCCTCCCGCGCGGAGTCGGCCGCCAGCTGATCGGCCCACGCCGCGTACTCGGCGTCGACCCGGGCCGGCGACGGGAAGGTCCACGGCTTCGGCGAGATGGTCGCCACGGTCAGCGAGGTGCGCAGCGTGCGTGCCGCCCCCACCGCGAGGTGCAGCGCCGCACTGCCGCTCTTGCCGGCCAGGTATCCCACGACGACCGTCACGGCACATCCTTCCTCGGTTGGATCACCTCGACGCCGGTCAGGTCGACCTCGGTGATCGTCCCTGGGTTCAGTGCACTGTGGTGCCGGCTCCACAGGAAGTAGAAGGTCAGCGCGACTCCCACCCACAGAGCGAAGGCCAGCCAGGTGTACCACGGCAGGCTGTACAGGATGTAGCCGCAGGCCAGGATCGTCAGCACCGGGGTGACCGGATAACCGGGGACCTTGAACCCGCGGGGCAGGTCGGGTTCGCGTCTACGCAGCAGGATGACTCCGATCGCCACCACGCAGAACGCCGTCAGCGTGCCGATGGACACCAGGTCGGCCAGGTAGTCCAACGGGACGAAGCCGGCCAGGATCGCCACCACGATCGCCACGATGATGGTGTTGGTACGCGGGGTCATCGTCCGCGGGTCGACCTTGGCGAACGTTGACGGCAGCAGGCCGTCGCGACCCATGGCGAACAGGATGCGGGTCTGGCCGTACAGCGTCACCAGGGTCACCGAGAAGATCGAGATCACCGCACCGACGGCGAGCGCAGTACCCCAGTAGTTCGCGCCGGTGACCTTGTCGAGGATGAGGGCCAGTCCGGCCTTCTGGCCCTCGAACTCCGGCCAGTTCTGGGCGCCCAACGCAGCCACCGCGACCAGCAGGTAGACGGATGTGACGGTCAGCAGGGCGGCGATGATGGCCTTCGGCATTGTTGTCTGCGGGTCCTTGACCTCGTCGCCGGCGGTGGAAACCGCGTCCAGGCCGATGTACGAGAAGAAGATGGTCCCGGCTGCCGCGCCGACCCCGGCGGCTCCGAACGGTGCGAACTGCGCGAATCGGTCGGCGTCGAACGCGGTGAACGCGATCACCGCGAACATCAGCAGCACGCCCAATTTGATGACCACCATGATGCTGTTGACCTTGGCCGACTCGCTGGCACCCCGGATGAGCAGCAGCGCGCACAGCAGCACCAGGATCACCGCGGGAAGGTTGATCACCCCGGGATCTTCGTCCCACGGCGCCCCTGACAGAGCCGCGGGCAGGTGATAGTCACCCAGCAATTTGTTGACGTATTGGCTCCAGCCCACCGATACCGCGGCGGTCGAAACCCCGTACTCCAGCAGCAGGCACGCTGCCACGCCCATCGCCACCACCTCGCCGAGCGTGGTGTAGGCGTAGGAGTAGGTCGATCCGGACACCGGCACCGCAGAGGCCAGTTCCGCGTAGCAGACGGCCGCCAGGCCCGCGGCCAGTCCGGCGATCAGGAAGGAAATGATGACGCTCGGTCCGGCTTTCGGAACCGCTTGAGACAGCACGAAGAAGATGCCGGTGCCGACGGTGCACCCGACGCCGAACATGGTCAGTTGGAACACGCCGATGGACCGTTTGAGACTCTCTGAGGCGCCGTGCGCGACGGGTGCCCCGATGACCGGGCGTCGGCGCAGCATCTGCTCGATCAGAGTTATCGGTGCCGTCATGCGCAAGTCTCCTGGCTTCGGGGTCTACGAGATTATGCGACCGGGCGGACAAATGCGTCGCGTGAACGAGCCAACCGGTTCACCTGCCTTCCTCTGGTCGGGTGCGGATCGTGTAAGAACACGTCGTGGGTAAAGCGAGTGGGAACGTGATCATCGGGGGCGGGCTCGCCGCGGTCCGGACCGCCGAGCAGTTGCGCAAGAGCGGATACACCGCACCGATCACCGTGGTCAGCGACGAACGGCACCTTCCGTACGACAGGCCCCCGCTGTCCAAAGAGATGCTGCACGACGCAGCTAAGAACCTCGATGATGTTCTGCTCAAGCCGGCAGAGTTCTACGCCGACAATGACATCGCACTCCATCTCGGGTCGCCGGCCCAGTCGGTCGACACTGCCGCCCGGACGTTGACCCTGGCGGACGGCACCGTACTGGATTACGACGAACTGGTGATCGCCACCGGACTTGCGCCTAAGCGGGTTTCTTCGTTCCCGGATCTGGCTGGCATCCGGGTGCTGCGCTCCTACGACGAGGCGATGGCATTGCGGGAACAGGCCGCCTCAGCCCGACGGGCCGTCGTGATCGGGGCAGGGTTCATCGGCTGCGAGGTCGCCGCCAGCCTGCGCAAGCTCGGTGTGAACGTCGTGCTCGTCGAACCGCAGCCGGCTCCACTGGCGGCGGTTCTGGGCCAGGAGATCGGCGAACTGGTGGCCCGGCTGCACCGGTCCGAAGGCGTCGACGTGCGCACCGGCGTCGGGGTCGCCGAGGTGCGGGGCAGCCGTGCTGTGGAGGGCGTTGTCCTCAGCGACGGAACCGAACTGGACGCCGATCTGGTGGTCGTGGGCATCGGGTCACGCCCGGCCACCGACTGGCTGGTGGGTAGTGGCATCGCCCTCGACAACGGGGTGCTGTGCGACGACGTCGGGCGCACCAGCGAACCGCATGTCTGGGCCCTCGGCGACGTCGCCTCCTGGCGCGATGCCACCGGGCACCAGGTCCGGGTTGAACACTGGAGCAACGTGGCCGACCAGGCCAGGGTGCTGGTCGCGGCCATGCTGCACCAGGACGCGCCGACGCTGGTGGTGGTTCCGTACTTCTGGAGCGACCAGTACGACGTCAAGATCCAGTGTCTGGGGGAACCGGAGGCGACGGACGTCGTGCATCTGGTCGAGGACGACGGCCGCAAGTTCCTGGCCTACTACGAACGCGACGGAAAGCTGACCGGGGTGGTAGGCGGCGGGATGCCCGGCAAGGTGATGAAGACCCGCGCCAAGATCGCGGCCGGCGTGCCGATCAGCGAGGTGCTCGGACCGAGCTGACCGCCGGCTGCGGCAGCCCTGCGGCGATGGCGTCGAACGCGCCGGCGAGGTCCTGGCGCAACGACTGGGAGTCCGCATTCTCGCCCCGCGCCAGCCAGTGCTCGTGAGCGGCCAGTGCGACGCCGAGCATCATCCACCCCACGGTCTGGGGAATCAGATCGTCGGGCCGGTCGCCGGTGCGCCGCGCCACGAATGTCGCCACCACGTCCCGCCAGCCGGCATACAACGTCATCGAATAAGCCTGTAGCTCAGGGGTTTCGAGGATGAGCCTCATGCGCTGATAGTGCCGGGCAGCTTCGGAATCGTCGAAGGTGTTGAAGTCCAGCAGTGCGGTTCGCAATGTCGTCGCGATCGGCAGGTCCGGATCTGCGGCGTCGAACACCTCGGTGAACTCCCGCAGGTGAACATCGAAGTCACCCCACGGTATGGCGCTTTTCGACGGGTAGTACCGGAACAACGTCCGTCGTGCGATCCCGGCGGCCAATGCCACATCGTCGACGCTGACGTCGCTGAAGCCGTAGGTGGCGAACAGGTCGATGGCGACTCCTGCGATGTGGTCCTTAGTGGTCGAACGGCGCCGCCCGGCCCGTGCCCGGCGCCGGGTGGTGGCAGGCCCGCCGTCGGTTTTCGTCACCCGACCCCTTCCCTTTTCGACACCTGATGCCATATTGTGGCAAGTCCAGCGGCTGAAGTCGCGCAAAACAGCGAAAGGGGCAGCAAGATGGAGCCGAGCCGGAACGAAACCGAGTCCGCGGAGCTGGTCACCGAGACCCTGGTCGAAGAGGTCTCCATCGACGGGATGTGCGGGGTCTACTGACCGTGGCCGCCCCTGTCGTGGGCGGAGGGGATGGCTCGGCGGCCACGCCGGCTTTTGACCCGTCGTTGGGTTGGCGGCTTCATCATCAGGTAGCCGTGCGTCCTGAGCCGTTCGGCGCCCTGCTGTACCACTTCGGAACCCGCAAGCTTTCCTTTCTCAAGAACCGGGTGATCGTGACTGTCGTCGAGTCGCTCGCCGACCATTCTGATGCGGATGCCGCCCTGCGCGCCGCCGGTGTCGGCGACGGCGCCCGGGCGCCCTACGTACACGCGCTGGGCGTGCTTGCCGCGTCAAACATGCTGGTCCCCAAGGAGTCTCAATGACAGCCACAACCGGCTTGATCGAAAAGTTCGAGCGCGGCCTGGACGCACCGATCTGTTTGACGTGGGAGCTGACCTACGCCTGCAACCTCGCTTGCGTGCACTGCCTGTCGTCGTCGGGCCGTCGCGATCCGCGCGAGTTGTCCACCGAGCAGTGCAAGGCGATCATCGACGAGCTCGAGCGGATGCAGGTCTTCTACGTCAACATCGGCGGTGGCGAGCCGACCGTCCGCCCCGACTTCTGGGAGCTGGTC
Organism: uncultured Actinomycetes bacterium; assembly: GCA_903877095.1. Taxonomy (GTDB): domain Bacteria; phylum Actinomycetota; class Actinomycetes; order Mycobacteriales; family Mycobacteriaceae; genus Mycobacterium. Next base: position 5,953 of record CAIRCP010000107.1, read on the forward strand.
GACTACGCCACGGCGCACAAAGTCGGAGTGAAGTTCTCCACCAACGGAGTTCGCATCACCGAGGTGGTCGCGGCCCGCCTCGCGGCTAGCGACTACGTGGACGTGCAGATCTCGCTGGACGGCGCCACCGCGGAGATCAACGACGCGGTCCGCGGATCCGGTTCGTTCGCGATGGCCGTTCGGGCGCTGGAAAACCTTGCGGCAGCAGGGTTTAAAGATGCGAAGATTTCGGTGGTGGTGACCCGCCACAACGTCGGCCAACTCGACGACTTCAAGGCGTTGGCCGACCGTTACGGTGCGACGCTGCGGATCACCCGGCTGCGACCATCCGGACGGGGCGCCGACGTCTGGGACGAATTGCATCCGACGGCTGCTCAGCAGGTGCAGCTGTACGACTGGTTGGTCGCCCGCGGCGAGGGCGTGCTCACCGGTGACTCGTTCTTTCACCTCTCCGGTCTGGGGGAGCCCGGCGCACTGGCCGGGCTGAACATGTGCGGTGCCGGCCGGGTGGTGTGCCTGATCGATCCGGTCGGCGACGTCTACGCCTGCCCGTTCGCCATCCACGATCGATTCCTGGCCGGAAACGTGCTGTCCGGCGGGGGATTCGAGCAGGTGTGGAAGTACTCCGAGTTGTTCACCGACTTGCGCCGACCCCAGTCGGCCGGCGCGTGTGGCAGCTGCGGGCACTACGACGCCTGCCGGGGCGGCTGCATGGCGGCGAAGTTCTTCACCGGCCTGCCGATCGACGGACCCGACCCGGAGTGCGTCGTCGGGCACGGCGCGCCGGCGCTGGCGGGCGAGCGCGAGGTGCCCCGGCCCCGCGTCGACCACTCCCGCACCGTAATGCTCACCCTGGCCAAACCGCCCAGCGCTGCTGTCTCCCACCCGGCTTCGCCACCCGCCCGCCCTTGCAACGAAAGCCCGATCTAAAGACATGGCCCGTGACCTGTGGTTCGAGACCGTCGCTGTCGCCCAGGAGCGCGCGAAGAAGCGCCTCCCGAAGGGCGTCTACGCAGCGCTGCTGGCCGGCAGTGAGAAGGGCGTGACGTATTCCGACAATGTCGATGCGTTCGCCGAGTTGGGCTTCGCGCCGCACGTCATCGGCGCCACCGAGAAACGTGATCTGTCCACAACCGTGTTGGGACAGGACATTTCGATGCCGGTGATCATCTCGCCGACCGGCGTACAGGCGGTCAACCCCGAGGGGGAGGTCGCCGTTGCCCGGGCCGCGGCCGCCCGTGGCACCGCGATGGGGCTGTCGTCGTTCGCCAGCAAGCCGATCGAGGAAGTCGTCGCCGCGAATCCCAAGACCTTCTTCCAGATCTACTGGCTCGGTGGCCGCGACGCGATCGCGCAACGGGCGGAGCGGGCCCGGGCTGCCGGAGCGGTCGGGCTGATCGTCACCACCGACTGGAGTTTCTCGCACGGAAGGGACTGGGGCAGCCCCACGATCCCGGAGAAGATGGACTACCGCACCGCGATAAAAATGTCGCCCCAGGGCCTGGTGCGGCCGAGTTGGTTTCTGGAGTGGGCCAAGACACTGAAGCCGCCGTCGCTGACCGCACCCAACCAGGGCGCCCGCGGCGAAGGCGGCCCGCCGTTCTTCCACGCCTACGGCGAATGGATGGGCACGCCGCCGCCGACGTGGGAGGACATCGCCTGGCTCCGTGAACTGTGGGGCGGGCCGTTCATGCTCAAGGGCGTGATGCGGGTCGACAACGCGAAGCGTGCTGTGGATGCCGGTGTTTCGGCCATCTCGGTCTCCAACCACGGCGGCAACAACCTCGATGGCACGCCAGCCACCATTCGGGCGCTGCCGGCCATCGCTGACGCCGTCGGCCGCGACGTGGAGGTGCTGCTCGACGGTGGCATTCGCCGCGGCAGCGACGTTGTCAAAGCCGTCGCACTGGGTGCCCGCGCGGTGATGATCGGACGGGCCTACCTGTGGGGCCTGGCCGCGGCCGGGCAGTCCGGCGTGGAGAACGTGCTTGACATCCTCAGCGGCGGAATCGAGTCGGCGCTGCGCGGCCTGGCCAAGTCCAGCGTCCACGACCTCGGGCCCGAGGACGTACTGGTGCCCCCCGGGTTCAACCGTGGCCTTGGCGCCTAGACATCTCAGCGCCAAGTCATCTCGCGTTTAGTCGTCGCGAGCGCGACCGCGGTGGCCGCACCCGCGGGAGCAGCACGCCGGGACGGCGGGACCGCACCGCGCCGGCGATGACCCCGCTCCCGTATGCGGCGTCCTCGGTCAATCGCAGCAGAAGATAGCGCGGCAGATCCACCGCCGGCCGCCGGGTCATCCATTCCCGGAGCGGCGGCGTGAGCATCGCGGCGGCGGCGCCGCGGGCCACCCGGGACCGGGGTGCGGCTGCCAGCGCCAGCCAGCCGACCGGCCACCATTCCCGGCGCAACAGATGTCCGGTGGCCTCCGCGTCGGCCAGGAGGCTCTTGCCGACGATGTGGGGAGCCACCCGCGGATCCACCGACGCGTCCCGCAGGGACCGAGCGACGGCGGCGGCGGCCACCGCGACGGAGGCTGCCGCGCCACCGCCACCTACCATCCGCCGACCCGCCGTCCGCCGAGGCGTGCACACCAACACCACCACCGCCGCGACGTTCCAGAACGACAGCCGGGCCGGGGCGAGCCGGCCCGGGTGGCGACGATCCAATTCCGCCGCCGAGGTCCCGTACCGGAACACCTGCGCAACCCACTGCCGGGCCGAAGGACGAATCTCGTGGGTGACAACGGCATCCGGCTCATAGCGAACCAGGGCGCCGGCGTCGGTGAGTCGCCACACGAGATCGACGTCTTCGCCGACGCGCAATCGTTCGTCGAACCACGGCAGACCCGACGCCCGCACCGCCAGCGCCGCCGAGGGCAGAAAACCCAGCGGTGCACCTGGTTTCACCAACTCCGGCCGCGGACCCATGTCCAGAGCCGAGCGGACGGATTCGTAACGGGCGAGCAGGGTCCGGCGGCCACTGCGCGGACTGATCCGAGGGGCGACGGCCGCGACCCGCGGATCGTCGAAGTGCCCGATCACGGTGGACAGCCAGCCCGCAGTCGCCACGCAGTCGGCGTCGACGAACGCGACAATCGGCGAATTCACCTCGCGCAGGCCGGTATTGCGAGCCGCCGCGGGTCCCCGGTTGGTTTCGTGGCGCACCACGATCGCGCCGTGGGCGCGCGCCACCTCGCCGACTCTGGATGAGGGGGAGGCGTCGTCCACGACGATGATCCGGGCATCCGAGGCCGTCCGGCGCAACGAGGCCAGACATGCGTCGAGCAACTCGGGTCGCTCGTAGCAGGGAACGACGATGTCCACGCCGAGCCCGGTATCGGGCTGTCCGGTCTCGAGGACCGGGTGGACGATCCCGCGCGCAAGCAGCAGATCGGTCATCGTCTGTTCGACACCGGTTGCGGCGGCCAGCCCGCGGGGTCCGGCGTCTCGCAACCGACGTACGAACGGCCGCCCCGCCGGGGCGATCCGGAGCACCCCCCACGGCGACCCGCCGAGGACGACGGAGCCGTCACCCCACATGCGGACCCGGTCGTCCCAGGCGGTCTTCCTCGGTTGGCGCATCGCCGCAACCCTACGACGCCGGGCATACCATCAGGGCATGGGTGAGCCTCGTCAGCTGGGCGGCTTGACCTGCAGCCAGCTCGACGGGGACGGTCCGACGCTGCTGGTGCCGATCGGGTCGATCGAGCAGCACGGCCCGCATCTGCCCCTGGACACCGACACCCGCATCGCCGACGCCGTCGCCCGCGCGGCCGCATCCGAACTCGGGGCGGCCTTCGTCGTCGCCCCGCCGATCTCCTACGGGTCGTCCGGGGAGCACCAGGGATTCGCCGGAACGATCTCGATCGGCACCCCGGCGCTGACCGCCCTGCTCGTGGAATACGGCCGATCGGCCTGTGACTGGGCCACGCGACTGGTCTTCGTCAACGGCCACGGCGGCAACGTCGACGCGTTGCGCCGTGCCGTCGGGCTGTTGCGCGCCGAGGGCCGGGATGCGGCATGGTGCAGCCCGGCCGTCCGCCAGGGTGGCGACGCCCACGCCGGCCACACCGAAACCTCTGTGCTGCTGCACCTTTCGCCCCAGTTGGTCCGCGCGGGAGAGTGCCGGCCCGGCAATACCGCACCGCTGGCCGACCTGATGCCACAGTTGCGGGCCGGCGGGGTTCGGTCGGTCAGCGAGTCGGGAGTGCTCGGCGACCCCACTACGGCGACTGCCGCCGACGGGAAGCGGTTCTTCGCCGAGATGGCCGGCGACTGCATCGGCCGAGTGCGGCGATGGTGCCCGCAGCGGGAGGGCATGCTGACGTGACCGACGTTCTCATCGTCGGTGCGGGCAGCGCGGGATCGGTTCTCGCCGAACGGCTGTCGTCTGATCCGGATCGACGAGTGACGGTGGTCGAGGCCGGGCCGGGCCCGGAGAACTCGATGTTCCGGGCGCTGACCGGCGATGCCCTGACGTTGCCGATCGGCCCGCACAGCCCGGTCGTCCACCGGTACCGCACCCTGCTGATCTCCGATCCGCCGCGCACCGCCGACATCGTGCGCGGGGCGTGCCTGGGCGGGTCCGGCGCAGTCAACGGCTGCTATTTCTGGCGCGCGCCGCCGCAGGACTTCGAGTCGGTGCCCGGCTGGTCATGGGCCCAGGTCGAACAGCACTACCAGGCCGTCGAGAACTGCATTCCGGCCCGACCCGTCGAATTCTGCTCCAGCACAGAACGTTTCGTTGCTGCAGCCGAGACGGCGGGATATGGGCCGGGTATCGCGGCCGTACCCCTCAATGTCGACCGCGGTCGGCGGCGAGGCCCCGGCGCCGTGTTCCTGGAGCCCGCACTGGGCCGGCCCAACCTGGAGGTGCTGACCGGCACCCGGGTGACCCGGGTCCGCTTCAGTGCCGGCCGCGCCGTCGGGGTGGACGCCCTGGCGGCGGACGGCCCGGCGACCCTGGACGCCGATCGCGTGGTTCTGACGGCCGGCGCCGTCGCCACCGCCCACCTGCTGATGCTCTCCGGCGTCGGGCCCGCCGATGACCTCCGGGCTCTGGGCATCGCCGTACAGGCCGATCTGCCCGTCGGCCGCCGCACCTGGGACCATCCCGAGTGGCTGGTCCCGACCAGTTGGGCGGCAGCCGGCCACACGCCCGTCCTGGAAGCGGTCCTGATTCACGACGGGCTTGAGATCCGGCCCTACACAACCGGATTCGGGGCTCCGAAGCTGAGCATCGGGGTGGCGCTGATGCGGCCGCTTTCCCGCGGTCAGGTCAGCCTGGCCTCCGCCGACCCGGCGGCGCCGCCGCGCATCGAGCATCGCTACGACAGCGAACCGGCCGACGTCGCGACGCTGCGCCGCGGCAGCTGCCTGGTCACCGAAATCATCGGCGATGCAACGACTCTCGGCACGCCGGTATGGGGAACCTCGCAGCACCTCGCCGGGACTGCCCCGATGGGCGGGGTGGTCGACGCCCGGTTGCGGGTCCATGGCGTCGACAATCTCTGGGTGGCAGACGGGTCGGTGCTGCCTACGCCACTGGGCCGCGGCCCGCATGCCACGATCGCGATGATCGGGCACCGGGCCGCGGACTTTCTTGGTGGAACTGCTAGTCCTTGAGTTCAACCCGGATCGGCAGGTGCTTGAGCCCGCCGACGAAGGTGGTGGCCATGAGTTCCGGCTCGCCGGCCAGTTCGATGGACTTGATCCGCGGGATCAGTTCGGAGAAGAAGCTGTTCATCTCCATCCGGGCCAGGGATGCCCCCAGGCAGAAGTGCACGCCGTAGCCGAAGGACAGGTGCTTGTTGGGATCACGGCCGACGTCGAATTTGTTCGGCTCGTAGAACACGTCCGCGTCGCGGTTGGCCGAAACGTAGGACAGCAGCACCGCCTCACCTTTCTTGATCGGCACCCCGCGCACCTCGGTGTGCTCCTGGGCGGTGCGCATGAACTCCTTGACCGGGACGACCCACCGGATCATCTCCTCGACGGCGGTGCCCATCAGCGACGGATCGGCCTGCAGTCGGGCGAGTTGATCGGGATGCTCCAGCAGTGCCCGCATGCCGCCGGCGATCCCCGCGCTGGTGGTGTCGTGGCCGGCGCTGGCGACGATCACGTAGTAGGACAGCGTGTCCATGGGGCTGAGCGGCTCGCCGTTGATCGTGGCGTTGGCGATCGCCGAAGCCAGGTCCTCCGTGGGGGTTTCGCGCCGCGAGGCGGTCAGCGCGGAGAAGTAGTTGAAGAAGTCCAGCAGCACGGCGAGCATGTCCTCGACGCCGCCGCCGCGCTGGAACTCCTCGTCGTTGCCACCGAACATCTCCTGGGTGAGCTTGAGCATCCGCGGGAAGTCCGAGTCCGGCAGGCCCAGCATCGACAGGATGATGTACAGCGGGTAGTTCACCGCGATCTCGGTCATGAAATCGAGTTCGGGGCCCTTCTCGGCCATCTTGTCGACCCAGATCTTGGCCAGTTCGTCGCAGCGGGCCTTCAACTGACGCAGCACCTTCGGCCGGAACCAGTCCGCCCCGATCTTGCGGACGTCGCGGTGATACGGGTCGTCCATATGGATCAGCGTCCGCAGCCCGGTTCCGGCCTCGATGTCGCGCAGCAGCGCTTCGTCGGCTCCGGTGATCGCCAGCAGCGGACGGGGGAAATTGGTGAACAGGTCGTTCTGCCGTTCGATGTCCATGATGTCGGCGTGCTTGGTCACCGCCCAGAACGGACGGTAGCCCGGAACGTCGACCCAGGACACCGGTGTGTGCGCACGGCAGTGCGCCAACGACTCGTGCAGCAACGTCTCGTCGGTGTAGGCCTGTGGATTGGCCAGCACCTGCGCAGCGGGGTCGGTGATCCGGTGGTCGGTCTGTGCGCTCATGCGTTCTCCTGAACTGCCGCGAAACTCGCGTCGCAACCATAACTTGACGGGTGTCGAGATCACAGTGTGGGCGAAAGCGGGACCGAGGGAAAGGTCCAACGGCACCCTTTTTTCACGCCTGACCGAGGCCCAGGCGATGTCGGCCGCAACGTAGGCTGATCGGTCGTGGCATCCCGTCCGGTCGGCCGAGTTTTCCGGTGTGCCGCCGCCCTGCTGGTCGTCTTGCTGGTGCTGGCCGGTTGCGGTGCCGCAGTTCCGGCCGGATCGTCGGATAGCGCCGTCGTCCGGACCTCGGCCGGCCCGGTGCACGGCCTGCAGGCCGACGGGTTTCGGGTCTTCGAGGGCGTTCCGTACGCGGCCGCTCCGGTGGGTCCGCTGCGCTGGCAGCCGCCGGTCGCACCTGCCCGCTGGACTGCGGTGCGCGACGCCACCAGGCCTGGACTGCGCTGCATTCAAGACACCCGGGCCGACCCGGATTTCGGCCGGCCCACCGGCGAGGACTGCCTCAACCTGACGGTGTGGACGCCGGACGGGGCGACGTCCCGAGCGCCGCGCCCGGTCATGGTGTGGATTCACGGCGGCGGTTTCCTCAACGGCAGCTCGGACCTCTACAACGCGGGCTGGCTGACCACCCGCGGCGACATCGTCGTTGTCACGATCAACTACCGGCTCGGCGCGCTGGGATTCCTGGCGCATCCGGCGTTGGCCAAAGACCGTGATCAACTCGGCAACTACGGCCTGGCCGACCAGCAGGCGGCGCTGCGCTGGGTGCGTGACAACATCGGCGCGTTCGGCGGCGACCCGGCCAAGGTCACCATCGCCGGGGAGTCCGCCGGGGCGATTTCGGTGTGCGACCACCTCGTCGCGCCGGAGTCGGCCGGCCTGTTCCGGGCTGCCATCATGCAGAGCGGCCCGTGCCAGGCGCAGGCTGATCTACCGGCCGCCGAACGGATCAGCGTCGACTTCGCCACCCACGCCGGATGCCCGGACACCGCGTCGGCGGCGCGCTGCCTGCGTGAGCTGCCCGCGGACCGGCTGCGCGGGGGGCCTGGCTATGTGCGGATCGGCGCCAACGTTCTCACCGGGCCGGTCACCGGAACCTCCCGGCTCCCGGCCGCACCGCCAACTGTCCTTGACAGTGGCGTCACCGCCCGGGTGCCGGTCCTGATCGGCAACACCGCTGACGAGTTCACGCTGTTCGTCGCGGTGACCTATCTCCGCCGCCAGGGTCTGCCGGGATACCGGAGCCTGCTCGACGACACCTTCGGTTCCGAGGCGCCGCTGGTGGCCGCCCGCTACCCACTGGACCGATACGACGGCAGCGTGGCGCTGGCCTACTCCGCCGCAGTCACCGACGGAGTGTTCGCCTGCCCGATCGACGCCTATGCCAACGGGCTGGCCCGCCGCAAGGGTCTCCCGGTCTATGCCTACGAGTTCGCCGACCGCACCGCCCCGGCACCGGAACCGATGCGCACCTTGCCCTTCCGCATCGGGGCCAGCCATGCGCTGGAATTGCGCTATCTATTCGACATGGGCGGGGCGGCGCCGCTCAACGCCGCGCAGCGGACGCTGTCCGACCAGATGATCGGCTACTGGAGCCGATTCGTCAGCAACGCAACGCCTGATGTCCCAGGGCAGCCGGCGTGGCCTGCGTTGAATCCCGAACAGCCCCAACGGCTTTCACTGCAGACCGGGGAACCGGTCCTGACCGGTGATTTCAGCGAGCGGCACAAGTGCGACTTCTGGGCATCCCGCGGGTGATCCGGGCCGGGTAGCCGGGAGAATTCAGCTGGCGACCGCCGTCGTTGACACCGGGTAGCTGCGGTCGAGTGCGCTCAGCATCTCGGTCACCCTGTGGCCATCGCCGGCCGCGGCGTTGAGCGCTCTGCGCGTCCGCCGCACCGTGATGGGCGCCTCGTCGCGAGCGATGAGTGCCGACAGCGATGCCGTCAGCGCGATCACCCGTTGGTGCGTTTCGGCCAGTTCCTGTGCAAGAACCTCGCGGAAGTAGTCGGCTTGTCGGCGACCGGCGTCACTGGCGCGAGGCGTGCTCATAGGACGGACACTAAGCCTGGATGCACCGATGCGGTAGCGGTGCGGGGTTGAATCTCGTTGTGGGCCTTGGAGTCGGTTGTGGGTGTGGTTGATCGTCCGATCTCGGTAATCGGGTTGTTCCTGTTGGTCTTTCGGGTCGGGGTGTTTAGCCGGGGTTGTTGGTAGCGGCTGTGTGAGGAAGTGGTAGCGCGGGCGCGGGGATCTGGTAG
>CAIRCP010000108.1 GCA_903877095.1 uncultured Actinomycetes bacterium
CCGACCACCAGCCCTACCTCGACGCCATCGCCGACGAACTCAACGACCGACCCCGAGCGATCCTCGGATTCCGCACCCCCCGAGAAGTCTTCACCAAACTCCTCACCGACTCCGTTGCTTCCACCGCTTGACACTGCCGAGTGCTACCAGTCCCTTTGGTTTCGTCCTGACGTTTCACTCGTTTTCGGCCCCCTCAAACACGACACACCTCTTGCATTAAGGACGCGAAACGGTCACATACCGTCAGGACGTATTAGGTTGAGGGGTATGTCGCAGTCCGGTTCGGGGTCGGGTTCGTGCCCTCGTTGCGGGTCGGTGTTGCCCCCGTTGGACGCTCCGCGGCCGGGACGCCGGCGGGTGTGGTGCTCGGATTCCTGCCGCCGTGCGGCGCACCTGGAACGCTCCGCGGCGGCGATGGCGGGCATGCCGGTGCGGGTGGTCGAGATCCCCCGGGTGTCCCCGGCGGTGCAGATTCCGGTGATCGTTCCGCGCGATCTGAGGACCTCAGAACTCGTCGCCGCCGTGCTCGCCGACCGCGAGGCCCTACGGCTGCTGTTGGACAAGCTCACCTATCAGGCCCGCAACCGCACCCTCGACCGCACCGTGCGCTCCGACTGCTACGAGCTGGCCCGCGTCCTGCTACCCAACGCCACCCGCTACTGAACTGACCACGGCGCGCTACTAGGCGCGTGGTTGTTTGGCGTATCTGGTAGCGGTTGTTTGGCGCATCTGGTAGCTCGGATCATCCTCGACGACGCGCCGATCACCGGGCCTACCAGATCCCTTGGCCTACGTTCGTCAGGCTTCGGGAGCGTTGGTTAATCACGAACTTCACGGGGCTCGCGTTGCCCTACGGGAGTTCCTGGGGATGTGGAGATGATGCGTCCTCGGCCGAGGCGGCCGGTGACGTCGGTGAACCGCAGTCGTAGTGGTTGTCCGTTTCGTGAGGCGTGGATGTGCAGGTGGGGTTCGGAAGAATTGCCGGAGTTCCCCACCTCGCCGATGCGGTCGCCTGCTTGCACGCGGTCGCCGGTCCTGACGGCGACGGTTGACTGTCGCAGATGGGCCAGCGCGATGAGTTCGTGCCCGTTGTCGATGATGACGTGGTTGCCCGCCGCGTTGTCCAGGTCGAGGACACCGTCGGGTACGCCGTCGTGGGCGTGCACCACGATGCCGGCACACGGTGCGAGGAGTTCGGTCCCGAATGCGGGAAAGTCCTGCTGTTGGCGCCCCAGTCCGCGCCGCGATCGTCCGGTCCACCGAAGGCGCACCAGATCCAGTGCCTCGCGTTGCTCGGGAGCTGGCCAGTGATGGTTAAAGATTCGTCCCTGGCCATCTAGGACCCGCCAACGTCCTTCTCGTAGGGGAAAGACCAGCGAGCCCGTCATGGGGGTCGACACACCGGTGAACGGTGCCGCGATCGCCGCAACGATCGCCAGGGTGGCTATAACGGCTGGATACCATGCTTGGCCGCTGCTGAACGCCTCGGTCACGGAGAATCCCGACCGCAGTCCGTGACCGGCAACCCCCGCCGCGCCGAGTGCGGTCAACGGGGCGATCGGAGCAGGCGCGATCAGCAGGGAAGGCGCTAAGAAGCGCCAGGCCATCACAGTAAAGAACACCAGCATCAGCAGCGCGCGTAACCACGGTCCCGGTTCCGTCTCGGTCATCCCCTTGATGACGTCGTACGTAACGGCCATGCACCAGACGGCCGACAACCCCCACTGCCACAACGGTGACATCCTCCACCGCCACAGGCACTCCCTCCACCACCACCAGAAGGAGGCCATCAGACGCCGACCCGCTCCCCTAAGGGCTCTGGTTGCTCCGCAGTTGACGGCCTTACCCGCGACCGGCCAGCGGCGGGGCCATGCCGCCGGACGGTGGAGCTGGCCGAGCGTATGCGAGCCTGAATCGTCCGGTAATCGTGATCGTTGAGGATCAACGAGTCGGCTCCGATCATGATTAGTCCGAAGGTGATGAGTCCCATGAGCGCCATGATGCCGATGTGCATTCCCTCTAGTGACACCGTCACGAGCTTGCGGATCGCTGCCCGCCTGCTCCAGATGACGAAGGGAACGGCTATCTCGGCGATGATGGTGAAATAGTTCACCGCCCATCCGAGATAGGCGTTGTTCATGGCAAGCGGGAACCCGGGGAACATGCTGAACATGTGAATACGGCTGATGTAGTAAATCGCGGTGCCGTTGGTCCAGATCTCGGCCGTGGCCTTGAAATATCCGGCGACGAAATACAGCACCCCAATCTGTATGAGCATCGCGACGATTGCAGCGTTGTGTAGCAACGTTCGCGCCGGCCGCAGCTGAGATTGCGGCACTAACGTGGCGCGGCGACGCCGCGCTCCGGGTGCGAAATACGCATCGTTAATGGTGAACACCATAAAGATGAGCAATATTTGTGCGAGGTTGTCACCCCCTTGGAGCATGTCTGGGTTGCGTAGATAGATCGACCACAGCAGCACTGCATGCAGCAGCGTCAGCACTCGACCACCGATCAACGTAAACGCGACTGCCACCACCAGAGCGCTGTGAAAAAGCAGTTCGAACCACGCGTTCGAGTCGCTGATCAGATAGAGGGAGAATTGACCGGGTCCGAGCTGTTGCGCCGCGCCTTCCATGGAAACGTAGCTATTTGGGGCCCACTGTCCGCGAAACTTCAGGCACCTCAACGGGGGCAGTTCGCGATCGCACCGCGGACACCGGGACATCCCCCCACAATAACGCCGGACGCAATTGCACACCTTTGTGCCAATGTGCCCGAAGTCTGCGGGTGGTGGGTGGCCGGGCGGGTGACGGGGATCGGGGTGGGAGCCGGGAGCGGAGGGCAGCGAAGGACGGCGGCCTGCGGGAGGCAGGCGAGTGGGGGACTGCGGAGGGGTCGGGGTGTGGAAATGAGAGGGGTCAAGGTCGGGGTGTGCCCAGGGCACCGGCGGCTGGGCCGCCCTGGGCGGTCCCAGCTCGAACTGATCCCTGCGACTGACCCCCGGCCGCCCGCCATCCCCGGCGGGCGGCCATCCCACCGACCCTTCGAAACGAACCCACGGGAAGGACGCCCAA
>CAIRCP010000109.1 GCA_903877095.1 uncultured Actinomycetes bacterium
AGTGATCCATGAAAATCATGCCCTCGTTGGCGATCCGGTCGATGTTGGGCGTCGAGCCGCCCATCATGCCCCGGTGATACGCCGAGATGTTCCACATCCCGACGTCGTCACCCCAGATGACGAGGATATTCGGGCGTTTAGCGTTCGCCTCAGCCATGTCAGTTCTCCTTAAACGATGCCTAAACCGTGCAGACCCTTATAGAGAAACCATCCGCCGAAGACCAGGCCGAGCCCGATCATGATCACCCGGTTGTGGTCCTGCAGCCAGCGCAGGCTGCGATCGAGGAAGGCTCGTGACCGATCCGGGAAGAACGCTGCCGCGGCGATAATCGCGAGATGTGTGCTGACGCCGAGTAACACGAATGCGGTGTAGGTGGCGAAATTGGCGATTCGCGGCATCCCTGCGTCGCCGATGGCGCTCATCGCCGCGAGGGTGAAGACCCACATCTTGACCGAGATGACGACGGTGGCACCGCCGAGCAGAAACGCCTTGCCGGGCCTCATCGACGTGAGGGCGGCCATCCATTTCGGTGGAGGATCGTCCGGATCGCCACCGCCGAGGATTTCCCGGATGGCGGTGGTCAGCAGCACCACACCGACGACGAGAACAACGGATGACACCAGCCAGCCGTGCCCGCCGGGGGTGTCGTCGCGCCGGCCCCAATGCAGGATCGCGCCGAACACCAGACCCTGCAAGAGCCTGACCACCACCGTGCCGCTCACTGCGGCACCGGCGGTTCGGACCCGTCCGGGGGTGCTCAGCAGGGCGAGGGTGATGATGAGTTCCACCGGCATCAGTGCGCTGGCGATGATGAACGGGGCCAGTGTGGCCCACAGCGACCCCATCTCAGGCGCTCGTGCCTGGCGGGAAGACCTCGACGTCGACGTAGTCGATGGTCCCGGTGAACCGGAACGGCCGGCGGTCGAAGTAGTCGGGGGACACTGGCGAGCCGAGATCGACTCCCACGCCGAAGGTTTCACTCGCGGTGAAGGCGGCCGGGACTGTGCGTGCCACCGCCACACTGCCAACCTCGGTGCCGTCAACCGTCAGGATGACCGTCGCGGGTCCCATCGGTGCCGGTGAGTCGAACCGCGTGGTGACTGCGATGACGTGTGCGCCGCCGGGAATCCGGGCGGCGCTGCGGGCCTGGTAGCGATCCACGATCAACATGTTGTACTCGTAGACCAGGCAGCCGTTGTCCAGGAACAAGGTCAGGCCACCGGAGAACCCGCCGAGGGCGTACAGCACGCCGGATGCGTTGTCGGGCATGGTCAGTGCGATCTCGACGTGGCTGTCCTGGCGTCCTAGCCCAGGCGCGGTGAACTCCGGCATCCGGGTGCACGATGTGTCGAACCGCCATCGGGTGTAGGGCGAGGAGATGCGGTCCTCGGGGTGGCTGCGCAGCCACAGCCCCGCGCCGACCGGCCACACCAGGTTGTCCCGTGACACCTCTTTGAACAGATCCTTGAGTTCGGCCACCTTCTCAGGCTGTTCGGCGGCGAGGTCGTTGGCTTGGGAGAAGTCCTCGGGGAGGTAGTAGAGCTCCCAGGGTTCGGTATCGGCGTTCCAGGCCGCCATCCGTGCGGCGGTGCTGGCGGTGTCCCACGGCACGAACGGCCCGAAAGCGCAGGCATACCAGCCGTCTTGGTAGATACCGCGGCTGGCGGCGTTCTCGAAGTACTGCACCGACTTACGCCCCGGCTCGTCGGCGTGGTCGAAGGTGTAGGCCAGGCTGATGCCGTCGAGTGGCTTCTGCTCGTGGCCTTCGACGTGTTCCGGCGCGGTGATGCCGAGGATCTCGTAGATGGTGGGGGTGATGTCGTTGACATGGTGGAACTGGCCGCGCATCGCGCCGTCCGGAGTGATCCGGCGCGGCCAGGAGATCGCCATCGGATTGCGGGTGCCGCCGAAGTGGCTGGCCACCAGCTTGGTGTGATGGAACGGCGTATTGCCGGCCCACGCCCAGCCGGCGTGGTACATGTTCTCGGTCTTCGGCGAACCCAGTGCATCCAGCCCGCCGAGTTTATCGAGGGCGGCGAGCTGGTCATCGACGGTGGTCGGAATTCCGTTCTGCGCCAGGAGTTCACTGATGCTGCCGCGTTGGCCTTCGGCGCTGGACCCGTTGTCGCCGAAGATGTAGATGATCATGGTGTTGTCGGCGACGCCCTGGCGGTCCAGTTCGTCGAGGATCCGGTCGATCTGGACGTCGACGTGCTCGAGGAATCCGGCGAACACCTCCATCAGGCGCCGCTGGAACGGCCGCTGCTCCTCGGGGATGTCCTCCCAGCCCTGCATGCTCTCGGCGCGGGGCGTCAACTCGGCCTCGGTGGGGATCCAGCCGGTGGCCTTCTGCCGGGCGAAGACCCGTTCACGGTAGCTGGGCAGGGGCGCTTCGCTCCTCTGTGGGGTTGGAAAATTGCTGGTATGTCGCGTTGGTCTGGGGCGTTTACCGGTGGTGTGGTGGCAGCATCAGGTGGACACTGATTCAGTGTGTTTCGGTCGATCCCGG
>CAIRCP010000110.1 GCA_903877095.1 uncultured Actinomycetes bacterium
ATCTGCGGACGGATCCTTCTCCATCGCCGCGACCCCAACGGTCACGGATGAAAGCGATCCTCCGGGCCGCTACCAGATCCCCGCACCCCTGCTACCAGATCGATACACAGGCGCTACCAGAAGCGCCGACTAAACAGCCGGTGACCTTGGCGGACCAGAACTCCGCGTTGGTCTTGGCGCCGGTGTGGTGCTCGGGGCAGCCATGCCAGAAGCAGCCGTCCACGAACACAGCGACCTTCGCGCGGGTGAACACGATGTCGGCACGCAGCCGCAGACGGTCGCGAAGGGGCGCATAGTCGACTCGGTACCGCAACCCCGCCGCGTGGACAAGACGGCGGACCGCAAGTTCCGGCTGGGTGTCCCGGCTGCGGTTCCCCAGCATCGAGCGGCGCGTGTGCTCACTAGACGCCCAGCTGACAGTCACACATCGAGTGTCCGCCATACCCCGGACGGCGAATCAGGCCGCCTCGTCCCCGATCCCGAGTCGGTCGGCCAGCGTCGCCGGATCTTCGTGTTCCCACACCACGGCGACGGTCCAGCCGATGCGCTCGATCGCAGCGACCTGTTCGGCCCGTTCGGTCACGCGACGGTCGATGTCCGCTTTCCACCAGGTCTGCGACTTTGTTCCTCGCGCGCATTTTGGGCATCCGTAGATGAAGCAACCCTGTACGAAGATCGCGATCTGCTTGTCCACCAAGGCTAGGTCGGCGTCGACGTCGGTGCCCGGCACAGTATGGTGGCTCTTCACCGAGAGTTCCAGTGCTTGAAGATGTCTAATGATGCGAGCCCTGGCTGCGTCGTCGTGCTTGCCGGCGGAGCGCATCGCTCGTGCGGCCTCCGCCCCACCGGGCACGGGCACACCCCGGTAGTCGGCAGGTCCGACGATCAGAGGTTCGACCTCATCCGCCGCGCGGCCTTCGAGGTGCGCGTCCAGCTGGCGCGCCAGTGACCGAGCGAGCAGTGGTGGGACGGCATTGCCGATAAGCCGCATCTGCGCACCGATACCACCGATGAACTCGAAGTCGTCTGAGAACGACTGCACCCGGGCGCCTTCGCGGATAGTCAGCGGGCGGTCCTCGTCGGGGTGGATGAAGCAGCCGGTCGTGATGTTCTGAAACTGGGTCGTCATTGTGTATGCGGGGCGATCCCACGCCATGCGGCCGTATAGGTTCGTCCCGTCGGTACGGCGCATAGAACGGAAACGCTGGGGCAGCAGGTGCGGCGGGATATCCCGCCACGTCCCTCCAGGTGGGACGTGCTTGGCCAGCAACCGCACCTCTTCGATGATCGGAACACGTTCGTGGTCGCGCACTTTCCTCGTCCGTGCAACCGGCGCCCCGCTCGGTGCGCTACGCCACGGCGTACGCATGTAGGCGTCATATTCGCCGAGCGCGGGACCGGTGTAGTAGGTCGACACTCCTGGCTCCGACACGTCTGGTAGCGACCCAAGAGCCTGGCGGAGCGTGATGTGCGGCAAGAGGTCCCGCGCGATGCGTTCGCGCTCCCACTTCGCCAGGCTGTCGCGGCGCCACCCCCCGAGTCGGGGAGGATCTGGAAATTGGAACGGTTCGTCGCCGAGCACACCGACCACGATCAGACGTCGCCTCAGCTGTGGCACGTTGTAGTCGGCCGCCAAGACCATCTCGAGATTTAGGGTGTAACCCAACCCCCGGAAAGCATTCGCCAGGGACTCGACGAAGGTCCCGCCGCCGAAGTACAGCATTCCAGGAACGTTCTCCATGACGAACGCCCGGGGCCGCAGTTCGTCCACGTAGGAGAACATCCGCGACCACAGATCGGATCGCGGATCACCTACTACCCACCGCTGGTGCCGGCCGTGTGTGGAGAACGGCTGACAGGACGGCCCACCGAGGATCACGTCCACCGTTCCTCCGATACGTTTGCGCACGTCAGAAGCGGTGTACTTCAGCAGGTCTGCGTGCTCGGCCAGGTCGGCACCGAAGTTCGCGGCGTAGGTCTCGACGGCGGCGGCGTCGAAGTCGATTCCGAGCGCGAGGTCGTAACCCTCCTGCACGAATCCGGCCGACAACCCGCCGGCGCCGCAGAACAGGTCGATTGCACTCAACCCCATTTTGCGTATGCGCTCCTTCGTGTGTCACGACTCTGGCGAATCGGACGATTGAACCCTACTTCGGGGCCACGACAGAACCGAGAACTGAGTCGCAGACACGCCGCGAAGCTTGGACTCGTCACGGAACTGAACTTCGGAATTCACCACACCACATCTCGCAGACAACATTCGCGCCCGCCATGGGCTTGTGACGTGTTGCAATCGGTCAACTGGTTGCGGCTACGAGATCGGCAAGGGAGTCCGCCATTGCATTCATCTCGGAGTCGAGATCAGAGGCAGCCAGGTCGACCCGGTAATGGGCAACCAGAATATCGCCGATGCGACCCGCAACGACCAAGCCACCGGCCACGTTCTTCTGGCGCGGATGAATCGTCAGCACCACCGGGCTCCTGTACCTCACGCCGTACAGCATTACTTGCTCGATCTCGCTCCGCTCGGCGTTGCCGGTTACTCTTGTGTACTTCGCATCAGCCACTATTGGGACCGATCCGTCCGAGCGCGTGATGATGATGTCCGGTGTCGCGCGGTGTGCACCAATTGGGACCACGGAGTGGTCGGGTAATGCCTCCAGAACCTCTGGCTCGAGGTCCTCGAAGAGCACACGAAGACCGGGCGAGATGTTTCCGTCGAGGACTGACAGCTCGGGGTGGTCGGCGAGGGCGCGCTGAAGACTGAGGCGCACAAAGTCCTCGAACAGGTCCTCAGTCTTCACCAACAGCGATCCGGCAGCGATGGTGCCGGTTCTCGCATCGAGGTCGAATCCCTGACCGCGGAGCACCGCCAATGCCAGGTCGAGCGCGGACCGATAGTAGAAGCGCGCCTCGGGGAGTTGTGTAAAACCGCGAACCACGGGGTCTTCGAGGCACTTTCGGTGCGGATCGTCCGCAACCACTTCGAGTAGTCGCAGGGCGTTGCCAAGCCGCGCGATCCGGGGCCGCACGTCACCGCTGAGCGGGCGCGTCCGGTTGAGACCGTACAGGTGCTGGATGGCGGCCCTGATACACCGATTTGGCGGGTTATCGGGTGTTCTCTCCCACCACGAGTGCACGGCCTTGTGCTTCACACCGCGGGCTGCGAACCTGTTGATCGTTGCCGACATCTCGATGTGCCCATGCGGGTAGGAGCCGCTGCTGGTACGCCGTCGGTAGGTGCGCAACAGGCCGTGTTCCTCGATGGCGTCGACAGCTACGAGCAGCGAATCGGTGACGACGTCGAGCATCCAGTCCTGCCAGTCGTCCGTGACTTTGTACTCGCGTGTCGCCGCCAGGGCTGTCGGGACGTAGCCGCACACCGACACCATGTGGGTGAGATTCTTAAGCGGGAAACGCGGCCGGACCTGCACCGTGATGTCCTCGGTAAGGGCGAAGATGCCGCTCACGCCCCTCGCGCGCAGGCGGAATCTTCCATCCTTGAAGTCAGCCGCAACGAAATGCTTGAGCACCTCCTCTGCGACATGGAGGGTGCCGTCCGGTCGGAAGATCTGGTCCGGCAGTACGTCGATCTCCCCATACTCAGCGCAGGGGACCATCAGTCGACTGGACGCGGTCAAGCGGCGTAGGGGAACCGTCACTGCTCGCCGGAACCGCCCGACTCGACGCCGGTGGCCAGGACCTTGTTCCACCCGTTTACGACTTCCTTGTGAGTGGCTTCCTCGTACTTGAAGGCCCGGTCGATCAAGTAGTGGAGCTGGTACTCCCATACGTCGCGCAGTGAGTTGGCGTCGGTCACATCCCAGAAGTACGCGTGCCCGACCGCGGCCGCTGGTGTCTGTTTGACGCGTGAGTTAGTCTTCGCGAACCACGCCAACAGTCGGTGTGCCAAATCTTCCGCGACACCGTTGTCCTGAAGTCGTTGCTTCAGAACCGCCGCGTCGGGAAGCATCTCAACCTTCGCGAATCGGCGCTCGAACGCCGCGTCGACGTCATCCACTCCACGGTCGAGTGGGTTCATCGTCGCGATGATTAAGAGGTTCGCGGGGATCGTCAACTCTTTGCCGGAGGGCAGCTGGAACGGTACGCCGCGCTTCGACTTTTCGATGTAGGTGAGGGCCTCGCCGAACACGCGGCCCACATCCGCACGGCTCAACTCATCGATGACCAATACATGGGGGCGGCTTTCGTCGGCGTTGGCCTTCTCAATGAGTTCGAGGAATACTCCGGGCTTCGGCTCGAACCCGTCGCCGGTCTTCTTCGGCCGGAAGCCCTCCATGAAGTCCTCGAACTGATACGAGGCGTGGAATTGGATTGCAGCCTGCCTGCTGCGGTCCTTCCCGGTGATCAGGTTCGCAGCCTCTCGTGCTAGCCACGACTTACTGGTACCGGGTGGGCCGGTCAGAATCACGCCCCCGAACTGACCGAGCAGGCGAGTGATCTCCGCGAACTGTGGGTCATCGGGCTGGAGCGCCGCATCGTCCGGAGCGCTCGAACCGCCCGAGGTCTTCGCCTTCGCTGCTGGACCGATACCCAGTTGGTCTGCGGTCAGGAGTCGCACGTCCGGTACGGGTCTAGTCATCGGCTTCACTCTCAGTTGGGCTAGCCGGTTCCGGCAACGGTTCGAACCAGGTGATTTCGGGCTCGTTGCCCACCGTGAACAGCGTGTCGAAGTCGGTGCCAGGGCCGGTTGTATCGAATCTGAACACGGCCCGGAAGCCGTCGATCAGATCCGCGGCGGTGGAAGCCGACGCGTCGAAGCCGTAGTTGCGGAGCAGGAACGCGGCGAACATCCAGGCCGGTTGGCGCGCT
Source organism: uncultured Actinomycetes bacterium (assembly GCA_903877095.1). Classification (GTDB taxonomy): domain Bacteria; phylum Actinomycetota; class Actinomycetes; order Mycobacteriales; family Mycobacteriaceae; genus Mycobacterium. The sequence continues at coordinate 4,834 of CAIRCP010000110.1, forward strand.
CCGCCGAGGTGGGAGCTCAGCGCCTGCGCGGCGTGATCGGTGGGAAGATCGAATCCGTTGCCCGCAGCGTTCAGCATGAACTGCGAAGCCTTTCGAAGCGACTTAGGGGCATAGCTGCCAGGGATGTTGGGATTCATCCAGTAGCCGGCCGGGTCCTTCTTGTTTCGCGACGCGATCGGCAGGTAGTGCGGCCTGGCGGGGCCGCCGCCCGGAACTCCGAGCAACTTGCTGACCATGACATTCCAGGAAGGCTCGATCGACGTCCTCGATCCGGCGGTGACCCCGCGTTCCCGAAGGTGGAGGTACGCCAGGAACTGTTCGTGGATAAACGGTTTATGCAGCGCCTCGATTGCGCGGCGCACCGCTTCGATGGTGAGTACGTTCTGCTTTGACGCGGACGGCCCCACGGTCGACTGTCCGGAGTCGTCAGTAGTCGTCACAGGGGTGGGCGTCTCGCCGGAAGTCACCGCGTGAGCGTAACGCCGGGCACCGCGCCGAAGTGCACAACTCGAACACTCCGACATAGGCCAGAGCGCGCCTGCCGCAAGCCTGAGTGAACGATAGCTCCGGCCACACCCGCTACCGGGGACCGGCGACCGATCTCTTGCCTAAAATGCAAATCCAACCAAGGGTCTAACGTGCGGTATCCCGTGCCCACATTTTGCCCACAGTTACACGTAAATCAGCGTCACGTACGGTGAACCACAGCGACGTCATTTCTCTGGTCAGGGCCATAACGGGTCACCGAACAGGCCGGCGAGCATAGTTCGAGTCCATCCGGGGGAGCAAGGCCCCTGCAGCTAGGCGGGTTCACACGGTCGTCGCAACGCTCTCGATCTGAGAGGTTGCGGCGACCGTGTCGTTTTCGGAGGACTGCGTGGAGTTTGGGGATCAGCTAGCAAAGCTGGTTGATGCCGGTGTTTCGGTCAAGGAGGCCGCGGCCAGGTTAGGCGTGGCGCGAGGTCGGTGTTATGCGATCTTGCGTGCGACGCGTCGGGCCGAAAGAATCCCGCCGAGCTAAATGAGCGATCGGCGGCCCCCCCCCGGGGGGCGGCCGCCGGTTCGAACAGACGGGTTAAGTG
>CAIRCP010000111.1 GCA_903877095.1 uncultured Actinomycetes bacterium
CACCCGACCAGGATCTTCCATCCCGGCCGCACGGGCCAACGTCGTCACTTTGCTCGTCATTTCGGGGAATCTCTCCATCCCCGCCCTCGGGGTCACTAATTGTCAGGGAGCGGGTGCCTCAACCCATGTTGACAGAGAGGGCATTCGGGCAAAAATCGGCCAGCAGCAGCCGATCACGTTCGAGGAGGCTCTCGTACACCAAGTGTCCTTGGACGGTGGACGACCAATACCTCCCTGAATAATTCCGCTGCCCTGCATGAGATACCGGTGTTCTGACAGGACGCCCTCGCACCACCTCGGTCAGATCGACGTCGCAGAGACTCGTCAGGACCGGTTCATCGGCGGCGGAGACATATGCCACCTCAGTGGGTGCCTCCGCGCGAGCTGAACCCATGGCATGACCTTGCCCGAGTCCGACACGTTAATGACATTCCGACACGCGTCCGACAGCCTAATGACATTCCGACACGACACGCCAGTTCCTACAGTGGAGTCGGGTCCGGGAATGAAACCCCCGCCCGCTCTGTTGCGCCTACTGACAACTTGAGCGCTACCTACTCAACTCTGGCTTGACAGCAGGGGCGGTTTTCCGCAAGCTTGAGCCTGGTTCGCTCAGACTTTACTTATTCAGCAACTGTCTATCAGGAGGAATTCAACTATGGCTCGTGCGGTCGGCATCGACCTCGGGACCACCAACTCTGTCGTCGCGGTTCTTGAAGGCGGCGACCCAGTCGTCGTCGCCAACTCGGAGGGCTCCCGCACCACGCCGTCGGTGGTTGCCTTTGCGCGCAACGGCGAAGTGCTGGTTGGCCAGCCCGCCAAGAACCAGGCGGTCACCAACGTGGACCGCACCATCCGGTCGGTCAAGCGCCACATGGGCACGGACTGGTCCATCGACATCGACGGCAAGCAGTACACCCCGCAGGAGATCAGCGCCCGCGTGCTGCAGAAGCTCAAGCGCGACGCCGAAAGCTACCTCGGTGAGGACATCACCGACGCGGTCATCACCGTCCCGGCGTACTTCAACGACGCCCAGCGTCAGGCCACCAAGGAAGCCGGCCAGATCGCCGGCCTCAACGTGCTGCGCATCGTCAACGAACCGACCGCGGCCGCCCTGGCCTACGGTCTGGACAAGGGTCAGAAGGAACAGACCATTCTGGTCTTCGACCTCGGTGGCGGCACCTTCGACGTCTCGCTGCTCGAAATCGGCGACGGCGTCGTCGAGGTCCGAGCGACCTCCGGTGACAACCACCTCGGCGGCGACGACTGGGACGACCGGATCGTCGAGTGGCTGGTGGACAAGTTCAAGGCCAGCGCCGGCATCGACCTGACCAAGGACAAGATGGCCATGCAGCGGCTGCGTGAAGCCGCCGAGAAGGCCAAGATTGAGCTCTCGAGCTCGCAGAGCACCTCGATCAACCTGCCCTACATCACCGTCGACGCCGACAAGAACCCGCTGTTCCTCGACGAGCAGCTGACCCGCTCGGAGTTCCAGAAGATCACCCAGGATCTGCTGGATCGCACCCGGCAGCCCTTCCAGCAGGTGATCAAGGACGCCGGCATTTCGGTGTCCGACATCGACCATGTGGTTCTGGTCGGCGGCTCGACCCGGATGCCCGCCGTCACCGAGTTGGTCAAGGAACTCGCCGGCAAAGAGCCCAACAAGGGCGTCAACCCCGACGAGGTGGTCGCTGTCGGCGCAGCCCTGCAGGCCGGCGTGCTCAAGGGCGAGGTGAAAGACGTTCTGCTGCTTGATGTCACGCCGCTGTCCCTGGGCATCGAGACCAAGGGTGGCGTCATGACCAAACTCATCGAGCGCAACACCACCATCCCGACCAAGCGGTCGGAGACCTTCACCACCGCCGACGACAACCAGCCGTCGGTGCAGATCCAGGTCTACCAGGGTGAGCGCGAGATCGCGTCGCACAACAAGCTGCTCGGCAGCTTCGAGCTGACCGGTATCCCGCCGGCTCCGCGCGGCGTGCCCCAGATCGAGGTCATCTTCGACATCGACGCCAACGGCATCGTGCACGTCACGGCCAAGGACAAGGGCACCGGCAAGGAGAACACGATCAAGATCCAGGAAGGCTCCGGCCTGTCCAAGGAGGAGATCGACCGGATGATCAAGGACGCCGAGGCGCACGCCGACGAGGACCGCAAGCGCCGGGAGGAGGCCGACGTCCGCAACCAGGCCGAGTCGCTGGTCTACCAGACGGAGAAGTTCGTCAAGGAACAGCGTGAGGCAGAGGGTGGATCCAAGGTTCCCGCGGACACCCTCGCCAAGGTCGACGTGGCCATCGCCGACGCCAAGACCGCTCTCAACGGCAGCGACATCGGCGCCATCAAGTCCGCGATGGAGAAGCTGGGTGTGGAGTCGCAGGCTCTGGGCCAGGCCATCTACGAGTCGGCGCAGGCCGAGCAGGCCGCGGGTGGCGGTGGCGCGGCTTCGGGCTCCTCGGCTGATGACGTGGTCGACGCCGAGGTCGTCGAGGACGATCAGGAGAACCGGTGACGTTTCCGGAGGGCAGGAGCGAAGCGACCCGGGATATGAACCAGCACAACCGCGAGGAGGAGCCGGTGACGGTGACCGACAAGCGGCGGATTGATCCTCAGACCGGCGAGGTGCGCGAAGGCGTGCCGTCCGGCGCCGCTCCCCAGGGGGCGGCGCCGGAGGCGCCCTCGGCCGCCGGCCAGGACGCTGACAAGATCGCCGAACTCACCGCCGACCTTCAGCGAGTGCAGGCCGACTTCGCCAACTACCGCAAGCGCGCCCTGCGCGACCAGGAGGCGGCCGCCGATCGCGCCAAGGCAACCGTGGTCAGTCAACTGCTCCCGGTTATCGACGATCTGGAACGGGCACGCAGCCACGGTGATTTGGAAAACAGCCCGCTGAAGTCTGTCGCCGACAAGCTCGCCGGTTCGATGAGCGCCCTGGGCCTGGCAGAGTTCGGCGCCGAGGGCGAGGAGTTCGACCCGTCGCTGCATGAGGCTGTGCAGCACGAAGGCGACGGCTCCGACCCGGTGATCGGTCACGTCATGCGCAAGGGCTACAAACTCGGTGAGTTCGTGCTGCGGCCCGCCATGGTCGGCGTGGTCGATGCGGAGCCGACGGTCGTCGCGGAGGCCACAGACTCGAATGACACGCCGCCTGGCGTCCAGCAACCCGACGCACAGAACGCAGAATCAGATCAGTGATTCGTGAGGAGGTGACGCGGCATGGTTCAACGGGAATGGGTTGAGAAGGATTTCTACAAGGCGCTCGGCGTCTCCTCCGATGCCACGGACGACGAGATCAAGCGGGTCGCCAAGAAGCTCCTCGCCGAGAACCACCCGGACCGCAACCCGAACAATCCGGCCGCCGAGGAGCGGTACAAGGAAGTCGGCGAAGCCCGCGACGTTCTGACCGACAAGGCCAAACGCAAGGAGTACGACGAGACCCGCCGCATGTTCGCCGGCGGCGGCTTCGGCCGTCGCTTCGGCGGTGGTGGCGGGGGTGGTGGCGGGGGTGGCGGCTACACCTATGACGGCGGTGGTGGCGGGTTCAACCTCAACGACCTGTTCGGCCAGGCCGGCCAGGACGGTGGGGCCAATATCGGCGACCTGTTCGGCGGCTTGTTCAACCGGGGCGCCCAGCCGCGCCCCACCCGTCCCCGGCGCGGCAAGGATCTGGAGACCGAGACCGAACTCGACTTCCTGGAAGCCACTAAGGGTGTGGCGATGCCGCTGCGGCTGACCAGTCCGGCGCCGTGTACCAACTGTCACGGCAGCGGTGCGCGTCCGGGAACCAGCCCGAAGGTGTGCGCCACGTGTAACGGCGCCGGCGTGATTACCCGTAACCAGGGTGCGTTCGGCTTCTCGGAGCCCTGCACCGACTGCCGCGGTAGTGGCTCGATCATTGAGGAACCCTGCGACGAATGCCGGGGCACCGGCGTGACGACCCGCAGCCGGACCATCAATGTCCGGATCCCGCCGGGCGTTGAGGACGGTCAGCGCATCCGGCTGGCCGGCCAGGGGGAGGCGGGGCTGCGCGGCGCTCCCTCGGGTGACCTGTACGTCACGGTGCATGTGCGCCCCGACAAGGTATTCGGCCGCGACGGCGACGACCTCACCGTCAGCGTGCCGGTCAGCTTTACTGAGTTGGCCTTGGGCACAACGCTTTCGGTGCCGACACTGGACGGCAAAGTCGGTGTCAAGGTACCGAAGGGAACGGCCGACGGTCGTATCCTGCGGGTCCGCGGGCGTGGGGTGCCCAAGCGTTCGGGCGGGTCCGGGGATCTGCTGGTAACCGTCAAGGTGGCCGTTCCGCCGGATCTTGAGGGCGCCGCACTGGAGGCGCTGGAGGCCTACGCGGCTGCGGAGAAGGCCAGCGGGTTCGACCCGCGCGCCGGGTGGTCGGGTAGCCGACCATGAGAAGGAAGCCGGGTAGCCGACCATGAGAAGGAAGCCGGGTAGCCGGCCATGACCGCGGCCAACGGTCCCGGTAATCAGGGCGAGGCCCAGACGTTCCTGATCTCGGTGGCTGCTGAGTTGGCCGGGATGCATGCCCAGACGCTGCGCACCTATGACCGGCTCGGCCTGGTCAGCCCCGAGCGCAGCGCCGGAGGTGGTCGGCGTTACTCCGCGCGCGATGTCGAACTGCTCCGCGAGATCCAGCGGCTGTCCCAGGACGAGGGCGTGAACCTCGCCGGGATCAAGCGGATCATCGAGCTCGCCAACCAGGTCGAGGCACTGCAGGCGCGGCTGACCGAGATGGCTGCCGAATTGTCGCGCTCCAGGCCCCGCCGGGACCTCGCGGTGGTGCCCAAGAGCACGGCCGTGGTGGTCTGGAAGCCCCGCCGTTAGCCCATCGGGTCTGCACCCAGATCAAGAAATCTCGCGAAAGCCCGATCTGGGGGCAGTTTCGATGACTAAACCTTGATGGTGAAACTGGCCGAGGCCGGCCGGCCGGGCACCGCGACGCTGTAGGTGCCCTTGCGCAGTGCATTGGTCGGCGCGGCCATCGGCTCGATGCCGACGACATCGTCATTACCGGGGGCGAAGATCTCCACGGCCGGATAACCGTGGTTGAGGATCACCTCGATGCGACGGCCACCGCCGGACAGCGCGAACTTCCCGCCTTGCGGAACCTCGTCGAACCCGTCGTCGAAAGTCTTGTCGCCCAACGTATCCGACATCGCGGGCCAGTTCTCGGCCTTGCCGGTCGGGATGCCCCAGTTGTCCACCGGCAGGTGGCGCAGCGGCGGCGTCTCCAGCTTCCACTCCGAGCGGGGAACGCCCGGGATGGTCAGATAGGGATGGAATCCGAAGCACAGCGGCACTGAGGCCGCGGTCGTCGGCGTCACCGTCGTCTCGATGGTCAGGGCGCGGTCTTCCAATTCGATGTCGAGGGTGACCACGTGCGGGAACGGGAAGCTGCACAACAGCCGGGGCTGGCCGCCGTAGTCCAGATCCGCCGACAGCCCATTGTCGGCGTGCTGCTTGACCAGCCAGCCGGGGTAGGCGGCCAGCACGCCGTGGATCACCAGGCCGTGCTCATCGGAACGCACACCGCCGACGCCGGGGGTCAGGGTGACCGCGCCGCCGTCGACGCCGTAGCCGTTGGCCGACAGCCGGTTGGCCCACGGGTAGAGGATCGGGATACCCATGGTCTTGCCGGTGGTCATGTAGGCGTTCAGCCCGCGCCGCTGGCCGAGCAGTTCCACACCGCCGTCCGACAGCGACGTGCACACCATGCCCGCGGACGGCACGAAGGTGGCGGTGACGGCGGACGACGGGTCCTTCAGAACGATGGAGGGCAACTGGGCCATTGTCGGATTGTGCCACGAACGCTTGTCGTTTGACCAAGCTGCGGGCACTTCAGCGGTGCTGGTCCATGTAGGTGACGAGGTCGTCGATCGTGCGCAGCGACGCGTACTCCGATTCAGGGATGTCAACCGCGAAGCGCTTGTGCAGCCGGACGAGGAAGTTGAGCCAATCCATCGAGTCCAGGTCCACCTGATCGCGCAGTAGTTCGGTGTCGGACAGGTCGGCCTCGTCGATCTCCGGAGCGATGTCCAGCAGCTCGGCCACCACTCCGGCGCGGGTGTCACTCATGGACGTCTCCTTCTCATAGTTCGTGCGGTTGTTGCAGCAACCGGTTGATTTCGGACAGGAACAGTGCGCCGCGCGCGCCGTCGCTGGCGCGGTGATCGGCGGCCAGGCTGGCATGCACGGTGGTGGCCACCCGGATGCCTCCGTCGACAACGATCACCCGCTGGGCCGGTCGGCCGAAGCCGACGATGGCGACCTGCTGGGGGTAGATGACCCCGAACACCGTGTCGACGCCCTTCTCGCCCAGGTTGGTCACCGTGATCGTCGGGTCGGACATCTCCGAACTGCGCAACGATCCGGCCCGCGCCCGGGCCACCAGGTCGGTGAGGTCCTCCATCAGCTCGCCCAGCGGCTTTTCGGCGACGTCGTGGATAGCCGGTGCCACCAGGCCGCCACCGCGCAGTGAGATGGCCACGCCGACGTGGCAGCCGTTCGCCGGCTCGAAGTGGTCGTCCCGCCAGAATCCGTTGAACTCGCCGAACTTCCCGGTGGCCACTGCGACGGCCTTGAACTGCAGCACGGCCATCAACAGCCGCTCGGTGATCGGCCGGCCGGCGTTCTGCTCGGTCAGCCAGGCCTGTGCGGTGTCAAGGACGATCTCGTCGGCCAGGTAGTAATGCGGGATCTCCCGCTTGGAACGGCTCATCGCTGCGGCGATCGAGGCCCGCATGGCCACGCCGCGCTCGCGGGCCTTCTCGGCGGCGGACTTCGGGGGTGCGCCCGCGGGTGGTGGCGGTGGCGGGGCGGGCTTGGGTGCCTCGTGGTGTTTGGTGGCCGCTGTGTGCTCGACGTCGTGCAAGGTGATGGCACCCTGCGGCCCGGTCCCGGTGACGGTCTTCAGGTCGACGCCCAGGGCGGCAGCGCTCCGGCGGGCCACCGGTGAGACCCACAGTCGGTGCCCTATCGCTGCGGCCGGGCTGACCGGGTCCGGTGCCGGCGTCTCGGTGACGGACGGAGCCGCAACGGTGCCCGGTGCGGCCGGTGGGGACGCGATGGTGGCCGGGGCGGCCGGTGGGGACGAAGTGGCGCCGGGTTTGTCGCCGGGCTCCAGCAGGGTCGCCAGCGGCGTGCCGACGGCGACGGTCTCGCCCACCGGCACCAGTAGCCGGTCAACGACGCCTTCCTGCCAGCACTCGATTTCTACCGCGGCTTTGGTGGTTTCGACGACGGCGACGATCTGCCCGCGGGTCACGGTGTCGCCCGGCTGGATTCGCCACTCGTCGAGGCGGCCCTCGTCCATGTCCGCCCCGAGGGCGGGCATTGAAAAATGGATCATGCGAACTCGCTCATCGGGATCCGTTTTCTCTGTCTCCGAACAACCCGCGCACCGCCGCGACGATCTTGTCCGGCTGGGGAAGTGCCGCTTCCTCAAGATGTTTGGCGTACGGGATGGGTACCTCGGCCGTGCACACCCGGGCGATGGGCGCGTCGAGTTCGTAGAACGCCTGCTCGACGATGCGGGCGCTGATCTCCCCGGCCAGACTGCCGGTGTGCCAGGCCTCGTCGACCACCACCACGCGGTGGGTCCTGGCCACCGACGCCATGACGGTGGCGTCGTCGAGGGGACGCAGTACCCGCAGGTCGATCACGTCGCAGTCGATTCCGGTCTGGGCGAGTTGCTCGGCGGCGTCTAGCGCCTTGGGGACGCAGCCGCCGTAGGCGATGATCGTGGCGTCGGTTCCGTTGCGGCGCAGCACCGCCCGGCTGATGTCGGTGGGTCTGAGTTCCTCGAGATCGGCGGCGAGGTTGTACAGCCCGACATGTTCGACGATGACCACCGGGTCGGGATTGTTCAGCGCGGTGCGCAGCATTCCGTAGGCGTCGGCGACGCTGGCCGGGGCCAGTACGGTGATGCCGGGGATGTGGGCGTACCAGTTCTCCAGGCTGTGTGAGTGTTGGGCGGCCAACTGCCGGCCCGCCCCGGTCGCCATGCGGATCACCACCGGTACCGAGAATTGTCCGTTGGACATATGGCGCAGGGCCGCAGCGGTATTCACGATCTGGTCGAGCGCTAGCAGGCTGAAGTTCACCGTCATCACCTCGACGATGGGCCGCAGGCCGCCGAGGGCTGCGCCGATGCCGATACCGACGAAGCCCAACTCCGAGATCGGGGTGTCGCGGATCCGGTCCGGCCCGAATTCCTGAAGCATCCCTTTTGACACCGCGTAGGTGCCGCCGTAGCGGCCTACGTCCTCGCCGAGCAGTACCACCCGGTCGTCGGCCCGCATGGCGTCGGCGATCGCGTCGTGAACCGCGTTGCGGTAGGTCGTCTTCATGACGCGCCGCCGACCGGTGTCATCACGTCGCGGGTCAGGGTGTCGACGTCTTCCGGTGTCCCGGCCTCGGCGTAGGCCACCGCTTCGTCGACCTCCGCTGCCACCTCCGCTTCGATGGCCGCGACGTCATCTGCGCTGAGTAGTCCCTCGGAGACGCACCGCTGTGTGAAGGTCTTGACGGGGTCGTGCTCGTCGCGCCACTCGGCGACTTCGGCCTTGTCCCGGTACAACTCCGGGTCGAACATCGAGTGCGGGCGGAACCGGTAGGTGCGGAACTCCAGGAAGAATGGGCCGCCCTTGGTCCGGATGTGGTCGACGGCGCGTTGCATCGCCGCGTGGCTGTCCAGCACGTCCATCCCGTCGGCGGAGGCGGCCGGCACCCGGTAGGCCTCGGCTTTGGCGACCAGGTCGACCTGGGACAGTTCCCGGTCTATCGACGTGCCCATGGCGTAGCGGTTGTTCTCGCAGCAGAACAGCACCGGCAACTGCCACAGTTCAGCCATGTTCATCGTCTCGTGGAAGGCGCCTTCGGCGGTGGCGCCCTCACCGAAGTAGCAGGCGCTGATCCGGTTTCGGCCCAGTTGTTTGTCGGCGAAGGCCAGGCCGGCGGCCACCGGCAGTCCGGCGGCCACGATCGCGTTGCCGCCGTAGAAGCGCCGGCTCGCGTCGAACAGGTGCATCGACCCGCCGCGTCCGCCCGAGCAGCCCTCCTGCTTGCCGAACATCTCGGCCATGATCTTGGTCATCGGAATCCCCCGCAGCAGCGCGTGCGCGTGCTCGCGGTAGGTGGCGATCACCGCGTCGTCGGCACCCAGGACCCTCAGAGACCCGGCCGCTACAGCTTCTTCGCCGACGTAAAGATGCAGGAAGCCGCGAATCTTTCCGGCGCTGTACATTTCGGCGCACTTCTCCTCCATGCGCCGCACTCGGATCATGTCGGTGAGAAGCTGCCGCGCCAGGGCAGGATCGACGCTGTCGGTCATGGCTTCACCGGTGTCGCAGGCGATTCCAGTGTTGACGTGTCGCCCTCCGCCAGGCCCAGTTCACGGGCCTTGAGCAATCGCCGCATGATCTTGCCGCTGCGGGTGTGCGGCAGGGAGTCGACGAAGTCGATCTCCTTGGGAGCCACCGCTGCGCCGAGTCGCTTGCGGGCGTGGCCCATGAGATCGCGGCGCAGATCGTCGTCGGCCGTGTAGCCGGTCTTGAGCGTGACGAAGGCCTTCACGATCGCACCGTAGGTGGGGTCGGGCTTGCCGATGACCGCAGCCTCGGCCACCGCCGGGTGGTCGGTGAGGACGTTCTCCACTTCGAACGGACCGATCAGGTGGCCGGAGGCTTTGATCACGTCGTCGGCGCGGCCGACGAACCACAGGTAGCCGTCGGCATCGCGCTTGACCAGGTCGCCGGACAGGTAGAGGTCCCCCAGCTTGTCGTCCCGGTGGAAGCACTTGCGGTAACGCTCGTCCTGATTGAGGTAGCCGCGGAACATCGACGGCCAGCCGACCTTCAGTGCGAGTTCGCCTTCCACGTCCGGGGCGTCGATGACCGTGACGGCGCCGGTGGCCTCCTCGGAGTCGTCATGGTCGACGATGACGACGTCCACGCCGGGCAGTGGGCGGCCCATCGAACCGGGCTTGATGTCGAAGGCCGGGGTGTTGGCGACCATGATGCCGCCGGTCTCGGTCTGCCACCAGTTGTCGTGAATCGGCAAGCCCAGCACTCGTTTTCCCCACCAGACGGCTTCGGCGTTGAGTGGTTCGCCGACGCTGGCGATGAACCGCAGTTGCGGGAACCGGTACTTCTGGGCCAACTCCGGGCCGGCTTTGATCAGCATCCGGATCGCGGTGGGGGCGGTGTACCAGACGGTGACGTTCTCGTCCTGCAGGATCCGGTACCAGTGTTCGGCGTCGAACTCCGCCTCGTCGATGATCGAGGTGACCCCGTGGAGCAGCGGCGCGATGATGCCGTATGCGGTGCCGGTGACCCAGCCGGGATCGGCTGTGCACCAATAGATGTCGTCGGTATGCAGGTCCAGAGCGTAGCGGCCGGTGATGTAGTGCATCGCCACTGCGGCGTGCACGTGCTGGGCTCCCTTGGGGGTGCCGGTGGTGCCACTGGTGAAGTGCAGCAGCGACGGATCATCGGCGGTCGTGTGCTCGATAGGTGCGTCGTCGCCGGCCTGGTCCATCAGCGTTGCGAAGTTGTGGGTGCCTGGCAGGTCCTCGTCTTCTGGGTCGCCGACGATGAGCACATGCCGGACCGACGGAAGATCCGCGCGGATCTTGGCGATCTTGCGCTTGTAGATCGCAGCGGTCGTCACGATCACGTCAGCCGAACCGATGTTGACCCGGGTGGCGATCGGTTCGGGCCCGAACGCCGAGAACAACGGCGACACCACGCTGCCGTTGCGCAGCGCTCCCAAGATGCTGACGTACAGCTCGGGAACCCGGCCCATGATGACAAAAACCTTGTCGCCCTTGCTGATTCCCAAGCCACGCAGCACGTTGGTGAACTTGCCCGTGAGGCGACCGAGTTCGGCGTAGCTGACATCGTGGGTTGTCAGGGAGTCCCGGTCGGCGGTGTCGGCGATGAACCGCAGGGCGGTCTTGCCGGCGTCGGGTCCGTGCGCGTGACGGTCCACCGCCGCGTAGGCGATGTTGCAGCCCCCGGGCCCCATGCCGTCGCACAGATCGGGCACCTGCGACCACGCGAAGGAGGCGCGGGTGGCGTCGTAGTCGTCGAAGTTCGGAGCGACCGTGAGGTCAGCGGGGCCTTTGTGGATGATGGCTTGACTGGCGGGTGCGAGCATGGGCCTCTTTCAGCGGTGCGGCGGTTGCAGGACACCGTCGCGGCGGGCTCGGGGGAAGTTGGCCATCACCCGATCGACCAGCACGCTGTAGGCGGCGCCGTCGTTGAGGATGTCGCGCCGTTCATGGTGTCGCAGGTAGGCGTCGACGCGGCGTTCCAGCGGCCAGTCCCAGTAGTCCCGGCGGGTGAACGGTGAGCAGAGGAACTGCCAGGCGATGTCGTCGATTTCCTGGGTCGTGCACGCCTGAGCCATTAGCATCCCCCTCGATCCCAACACCCTTGCGATCCTCGTCTCAGGGTGCCGACGCGGGAAGGGGCGAAAGTCCCTGAACCTTCGGGCCGGTTCTATGGGTGAACTGTCAACCGACCAGAGGGTCGTGCTGGATCCGATCCGCGGGAGCGCCCTTGGCGATCAGCGCAGCCCGGGTCGCGACCACCATCTCGGGACGGCCGCAGATGAGGATCTGTCGGTCGCCCCACCCGCCGTAGCCGGCGACGACCTCCGGCAACCGGCCGATCTGGCGGACGTGCAGCCCGCGGGGCGGCTCGGGGTCGGGGTAATCAGCAGCCCACGACGGGTTCGTCGGGTGCTCGGACACCGGAGTCACCGACAGCCACGGGCTGCACCCGGCGATCTCCCACAGCGTCGGCAGGTCGTACAACTCGCACGGGTAACGGCCGCCGAAAAACAGGTGCACCCTGGGGTTCTCCCCGAATCGCATGAGGTCCATCAGCAGGGCACGCAGCGGCGCGAGTCCGGTGCTGCCGGCGACCATCAGAACGTCGCCGCCGTCGCGGTCGATGTGCAGGCTGCCGTGCGGGCTGGACAGTCGCCAGCGATCGCCGGGCAGGGTCTCGGCGACGACAGTGGGACTGACCACGCCGCCGGGAACCGTGCGGATGTGAAACTCGATGCGGCCCTGCGAATCCGGCGGCATCGACGGTGACAGGTAGCGCCAGAGACGGGGACACTGCGGCACCTGCACGCTGACGTACTGCCCGGCGAGGTAGGGCATCGGTGCGTCGAGTTGCAGTCGCACCACGGCGATATCGGGGGACATCGGGCCGAACTCGACAACGGTGCCGTCCCACCAGGCGGGCTGCGAGTCGGCCGCCGCCGCACCCGACATGGCCCCGGCGATCAGCGTGAGGGCCTCCGAGGTGGCCTCGTCGACGGCGGCGCTGAACCGATCGCCCAACTCCTCGCGCAACGCCAGGAACATCGACTGGCACAGGGTGAGGTATTGGCTGTCGGTGACGCCGTACTTGCGGTGGTCGCGGCCCAGTTGCGCCAGGAACGCGACGGGTTCGGCTGAACGCTGTGCGACGAACTCGCCGAACAGCCACCGCATCGCCAGGGTGAAGGCGCGCCGCTGATGGGCCAGGTCCGGTGGGAACAGGTCGAGGACCGACGGATCACGGGCGAACCAGGTGGAGTAGAAGCGCCGGATGACGCCGTCGCCGTCCGGGCCGTCGAATGCGGACTGCACCACCCGCAGCGATTCGCGGTCTTCCAGCCCCACGGGGTGTGATTCTAAGCCCGGCTAAAGGGCGTGAATTCCCTTGTAGATCAGCGCCGCACCGATCACCAGGAGAATCCCGGCGACCAGCGCACTGTGGTTGCGTTCCATCCAGTCCTTGACCCGGCCCAATGGGGCTTCGAGTCGTTCTCCGGCGAACAGGGAGCCCAGCACCGGGATGGCCACCGATGATGCCGACAGCGCGGTGAAGATCAGCACCGACTGTCCCGCCCCGACGCGCCCCAGGGCCGCGGTGCCGATGGCAGCGCCCGCCGCTGCGCACATGGCGAAGACCTTCACGTTGGCCACGGTGAGGGCGATCGCGGTGACGAACGCGCGGCCCGGCCCCATCGATTTCATCGCCGCCATCCACTTGGGTTCGTGGGCCGTGTGGTGGCGTCCGAACCACCGATAGAGGCCGAAGGCGATGAGGGCGACGCCGATGGCGATGCGCACATAAGGCGCCCACGTCGGCTTGGTGTCCAGTCCGTCGTTGGAGGCGTCGGCACCGCCCACGAATGCCGCGGTGATGACCGCGATGCCGAGAATCCAGCCGATGAGGAACGCGATGCTCGTCGGGCGCGGACGCGGCGTGCCGAGCACCAGGATGCCGGGGATGATCGACAGCGGCGAGATCGCGATGATCAAGCCCAGGGGGATCAGTTCGTTGAGGTTGGACGAGACACTGCTCACCGGGGAAATCTAGCCGATGGGGCGGTCCGCGGCCGACTGACGCAGCGATGCTACCGGGGTAGCATCGCGGTATGAAGCTCAGCGTGAGTCTGTCCGACGACGATCTCGCCGTGCTGGACGCCTATGTCAAGAACAGTGGTCTGCCCTCCCGGTCTGCGGGTGTGCAGAAGGCCATCCGGATGCTTCGTTTCCCCGAGTTGGAACGTGACTACGAGGCCGCCTGGGCCGAATGGTCGGAAGCCGGCGAGGGGGAAGTCTGGGATGAGGTCGGCGGCGACGGATTGAGCGATGCTGCGCGGTGAGATCTGGCTCGTCGAATTCGAGCCTGTGCGCGGCAGCGAGGCCAACAAGCGACGCCCGGCGGTCGTCGTCAGCAATGACCGGGCCAACACCACCGCTGCCCGACTCGGGCGGGGGGTTGTCACGGTGGTCCCACTGACGGGCAACGTCGCGAAGGTGTACCCGTTCCAGGTACTGCTCCCGCCGGCCGACTCCGGCTTGTCCGCCGATTCCAAGGCCCAAGCCGAACAGGTGAGAACCGTTGCCGTCGAGCGTCTTTCGCGGCTGATTGGGAGAGTCATGCCCGACCGGATGGTTCAGGTCGACGACGCGCTGCGGCTGCACCTGGATCTCTGACCGACGGGGGATCGACGGAACCCGTCCTACGCGGTAGCGTCCGGCCTCTACCGGTAAGGACGGATCCATGACCGATGACGCGTCGCGGTTCGGTGACCCACGCATCCCGGCCGAGACGGTCACCTCGCAGTCGCACCTGTTCCATCTCACCGCGCTGACCCCCACCGCCTATGACGGCGGTTCGCTGCAACAGGCGCACGAGGACAACTTCCCCCTCCTCAAGGGGCAGGAGGCCAGCATTCAGCTGATCACGCTGGCCCCGGGCGGAATACGGGAGCCGCACTGGCATCCCAGCGCGTGGGAGATCAACCTCGTCCTGGCCGGGGTCGCGACCTGGGTCCTCATCGACGGCAATGGCAACAACGAGAGTTTCGACGCAGGCGTCGACGACCTCGTATTCGCCCCCCAGGGCTCGTTCCACTACTTCGAGAACTGTGGCACGACGGATCTGGACGTCTTGATCGTCCAGAACACGAGCGCGCCGGAGGATAAGGACAACATCGGCCTGGGCCACACCCTGAGCAAGATTCCGCCCCGGGTGTTGGCCGCGGTGTTCGGTGTTCCCGCCGAGACCTTCACCTCGTTCAAGAAAATCGACGACGCGGTCGTCATCCTTCGATCGAGCCAGAGGTGAATCCGGCCGGCTATCGCGAAGGAACGGGCGACGTGACCGACCCGACCCTCGCAGACGAGGCACGGTTCGGTGATCCACGGATCCCCGCAGAGACCATCACCTCCCAATCGCACCTTTTCCATTTCGGAGACCAAACCCCGGTGATTCATGACGGGGGATCGTTTCGGCAGGCGTCCGAGGACAATTTCCCGATCCTCAAGGGCCAGGAGGCCAGCATCGTGGTGCTCACGTTGCAGCCCGGCGGGATTCGCGAGCCGCACTGGCATCCCAGCGCGTGGGAGCTCAACATCGTCACCAGCGGGGTCGCCGCCTGGGTCATCATCGACGGCAACGGCAACCATGAGAGTTTCGACCAACATGCCGGCGACGTGGTGTTCGCGCCCCAGGGTTCCTTCCACTATTTCGAGAACCGCGGCCCGGACGACCTGAAGATCGTGATCATCCAGAACACCAGTGCCTCGGAGGACAAAGACAACATCGGCATCGGTGAGTCGGTCAGCAGGATTCCGCCCCGGGTGTTGTCTGCCATATTCGGCGTTCCCGCCGAGACGTTCAGTTCCATGAAGAAGATCGACGCGTCGATCGTCATTCTCCGGTCGCCGTAGACCCGCCCCCGCCCGTCGCCGCTGTCCGCCAGTGGCGCCCTTATCCAGGGTGTCAGGGCAGCAAACTTGTGCCAGAAGCCCCTACCGCGCGGCCCCGCACAATCACTAAACTTGAGCGGAACAGACTCAAGCTTTCCGGTGTTATTACTCTCGACAAGCTTCTACCAGGAGAAACGGAGGTGTCGTGGACTCGTTCAACCCGACCACCAAGACCCAGGCGGCGCTGACCGCGGCGTTGCAGGCTGCCAGTGCGGCCGGGAACCCCGAGATCCGGCCCGCCCATCTGCTGATGGCACTGCTCCAGCAGACCGACGGCATCGCCGGACCGCTGCTCGAGGCGGTCGGCGTCCAACCGGCCACCATCCGATCCGAGGCCCAGCGCCTGGTCGACCGACTCCCGGCCAGCAGTGGCGCGACCTCGCAGCCACAGCTGTCCCGGGAATCGCTGGCCGCCATCAACACCGCACAGCAACTGGCCACCGAGATGGGCGACGAGTTCGTCTCGACCGAGCACCTGATGGTCGGATTGGCCACTGGCGACTCCGACGTCGCCAAGGTGCTCACCAACGCCGGCGCCTCGCCGCAGGCGCTGCGAGAGGCGTTCACCAAGGTGCGCGGTAGCGCCCGGGTCACCAGTGCCGACCCCGAGGCCCAGTACCAGGCGCTGGAGAAGTACTCCACCGACCTCACCGCGCGTGCCCGCGAAGGCAAGCTGGACCCGGTTGTCGGGCGCGACAACGAGATTCGTCGTGTCATCCAGGTGCTGAGCCGGCGCACCAAGAACAACCCGGTGCTCATCGGTGAGCCCGGTGTCGGCAAGACCGCCATCGTCGAGGGCCTGGCCCAGCGCATCATCGACGGCGACGTGCCGGAGAGCCTGCGCGACAAGACCGTCGTCTCCCTGGACCTCGGGTCCATGGTGGCCGGCGCGAAGTACCGCGGCGAGTTCGAGGAACGGCTCAAGGCCGTACTCGACGAGATCAAGAACTCCGCCGGCCAGATCATCACCTTCATCGACGAGTTGCACACCATCGTCGGCGCCGGCGCGACCGGCGAGGGCGCC
Source organism: uncultured Actinomycetes bacterium (assembly GCA_903877095.1). GTDB lineage: Bacteria > Actinomycetota > Actinomycetes > Mycobacteriales > Mycobacteriaceae > Mycobacterium. The sequence continues at coordinate 16,326 of CAIRCP010000111.1, forward strand.
ATGGACGCCGGCAACATGATCAAGCCGATGCTGGCCCGTGGCGAACTGCGACTGGTCGGCGCGACCACCCTCGACGAGTACCGCAAGTACATCGAGAAGGACGCCGCTCTGGAGCGACGCTTCCAGCAGGTGTTCGTCGGCGAGCCGTCGGTGGAGGACACCGTCGGCATCCTGCGCGGCCTGAAGGACCGCTACGAGGTGCACCACGGCGTGCGGATCACCGACTCGGCTCTCGTCGCTGCTGCCACCCTTTCTGACCGTTACATCACCAGCCGGTTCCTGCCGGACAAGGCCATCGACCTGGTCGACGAGGCCGCATCCCGGCTGCGCATGGAGATCGACTCCCGGCCCGTCGAGGTCGACGAGGTCGAGCGCCTGGTCCGTCGCCTCGAAATCGAGGAGATGGCGCTGGAGAAGGAAGAGGACGCCGCCTCCAAGGACCGCCTCGACAAGTTGCGCGCCGAACTGGCCGACCAGAAGGAAAAACTCGCCGAATTGACGACGCGGTGGCAGAACGAGAAGAGCGCCATCGACATCGTCCGGGAGTTCAAGGAACAGTTGGACACGCTGCGCGGCGAGGCCGACCGGGCCGAACGCGACGGCGATCTGGCCAAGGCTGCCGAGCTGCGTTACGGGCGCATCCCCGAGGTCGAGAAGAAACTCGACGCCGCACTGCCGGTGGCGCAGGCCCGTGAGGGCGTGATGCTCAAGGAGCAGGTCGGCCCGGACGACATCGCCGATGTGGTGTCGGCGTGGACCGGGATCCCGGCCGGCCGGCTGCTGGAGGGGGAGACCGCCAAGCTGCTGCGCATGGAGGACGAACTCGGCAGGCGGGTCATCGGTCAGAAGGCCGCCGTCGCTGCTGTTTCCGATGCGGTGCGACGCACCCGGGCCGGCGTCGCCGACCCCAACCGGCCCACCGGATCGTTCCTGTTCCTGGGGCCCACCGGCGTCGGCAAGACCGAACTCGCCAAGGCGCTGGCCGACTTCCTGTTCGACGACGAGCGGGCCATGGTCCGCATCGACATGAGCGAGTACGGCGAAAAGCATTCCGTGGCAAGGCTGGTCGGGGCCCCTCCGGGCTACATCGGTTACGACCAGGGTGGTCAGCTGACCGAGGCGGTGCGCCGGCGGCCGTACACGGTGGTGCTGTTCGACGAGGTCGAGAAGGCCCACCCGGACGTGTTCGACGTGCTGCTGCAGGTGCTCGACGAAGGACGCCTCACCGACGGCCAGGGCCGCACGGTCGACTTCCGCAACACCATCCTCATCCTGACCTCGAACCTGGGGTCGGGCGGCGACGAGGAGCAGGTGATGGCGGCGGTGCGGGCGAAGTTCAAGCCGGAGTTCATCAACCGTCTCGACGACGTGCTGATCTTCGACGCGCTGTCGGCCGAGGAATTGGTCGAGATCGTCGACATCCAACTGGCTCAGCTGCAGAAGCGGCTGGCCCAGCGGCGCCTGGAACTGCAGGTGTCGCTGCCCGCCAAGGAGTGGCTGGGCGACCGCGGGTTCGACCCGGTCTACGGCGCGCGGCCGCTGCGCCGGCTGATCCAGCAGGCCATCGGTGACCAGTTGGCGAAGCTGCTGCTGGCCGGGGAGATCCACGACGGCGACGTCGTGCCGGTCAACGTCTCGCCGGACGGTGACTCGCTGATTCTGGGATGATCGAACGAATGAAGCCCCTCGCACGCGGTTGTGTGCGGGGGGCTTCTTCGTCTGCCTGCCGTTCAATGGTGATCCGGTTGTGATCTTCAGTGACCTTCGGTGAACGGCGATGAACGGTTAGGCTACGAGCAATGGTCCCGTTCTGGTTCACGCTGTCCGCGCTCTGTTTCACAGGCGCGGCGGTACTGCTGTACATCGACATCGGACGTCGCCGCGGTCTGGGCCGCCGGCGCAAGTCGTGGGCCCGCGCCCACGGGTTCGACTACGAGCCGGAGTCCAGCGAGATCGTCGGCCGCTGGGAACGCGGCGTGATGTCGACGGTCGGCGAGGTCGCCACCGCCCGCAACGTGGTGCTTGGCCAGATCCGCGGTGAAGCGGTCTACATCTTCGATCTGGAGGACGTCGCCACCGTCATCGCCCTGCACCGCAAGGTCGGCACCAACATCGTGATGGATCTTCGGCTCGAGGGGGCCAAAGAACCGCGGGAGAACGACGTCTGGCTCCTCGGCGCGATCGGACCGCGCATGGTCTACTCCAACAACCTCGATGCCGCCCGCCGCGCATGCGATCGCCGCATGGTCACCTTCGCTCACACCGCACCGGACTGCGCCGAGATCATGTGGAACGAGCAGAACTGGGCGCTGCTGGCCATGCCGATCTCGTCCACCCGCGCCGAATGGGACGAAGGCCTGCGCACGGTGCGGCAATTCAGCGATCTGCTGCGGGTGCTGCCTCCGATCCCCGCGCAGGCGGCGGCACAGGCCGCCCGCCGTCCCGGGGAGCCCGGCCGGCCGCAGGCCCCCCGCGAACTGCCCCCCGGCCGCAGTGAGGCTCCGCCACTGCTGCGCCAACAGCCCCGCACCGTCACGCAGGCCCCCAACTACCTGACCTGAACCGGCGATAGGGTGTCGGGATGACCCGACCGGTAGCCCTGATCACCGGCCCGACATCAGGCCTCGGCGAAGGCTATGCCCGACGATTCGCCCGCGATGGCTATGACCTGGTCCTCGTCGCCCGTGATGTCGACCGTCTGGTCGCCCTGGCGTCCGCTGTACGCGCCGAGTACGGAGTCGATGTCGAGGTGCTGCCCGCCGACCTGTCCTCCGCCGCTGAGAGCCACCGGGTGGTCCAACGACTGGCCGCCGGGGTGCAGGTGCTGGTCAACAACGCGGGGTTCGGCACGTCCGGCGAATTCTGGACCACCGATCCGGCGGTGCTCCAGCGTCAACTGGACGTCAACGTCACCGCCGTCATGCACCTGACCCGAGCCGCCTTGCCGCCGATGGTGGCCGTCGGTAAGGGCACCGTCATCAACATCGCCAGCGTCGCGGGGCTGCTGCCCGGGCGGGGCTCGACCTACTCCGCCTCCAAGGCCTGGGTGGTCTTCTTCTCCGAGGGACTGGCCAACGGGCTGCGCGGCACCGGGGTGGGCGTACATGCGGTGTGCCCCGGCTTCGTGCGCACCGAGTTCCACCAGCGAGCCGGGATCGAGATGTCTTCCATCCCCGGGGCGATGTGGCTCAGCGTCGACGACGTCGTCGACGGCAGTCTCGCCGACATCGCCAAAGGGCGAACCGTCAGCATCCCCGGGGTGCAGTACAAGGCACTGGCAACCGCCGGTCGACTGATCCCGCGCGGGCTCGTCCGCGCCATGACAACCAGGATGGGACGGGCCCGTGGCCGAACCTGAGCTCGATGCCGCGCTACGCACGGAACTGGCTGGCCTGGTCCGCCGGCTGTCGGTGGTCTTCGGCCGGGTGACGCTGTCATCGGGCAAGGAGGCCGACTACTACGTCGACCTGCGCCGCGCGACGCTGCACCACCAGGCCGCTCCGCTGATCGGCCGATTGATGCGTGAGCTCACCGCCGACTGGGATTATGCCGCCGTCGGCGGCCTGACCATGGGCGCCGATCCGGTGGCCTGCGCTGTGCTGCATGCCCCCGGCCGTCCCATCGACGCGTTCGTGGTGCGTAAGGCGGTGAAAAGCCATGGGATGCAACGCCTTGTCGAAGGTTTCGACGTGGCGGGCCAACGCGTGCTGGTGGTCGAGGACACCTCGACGACGGGCGGATCCGCGCTGACGGCGGTGCATGCGGTCCGGGAGGCGGGCGCAACGGTGGTCGGCGTCGCGACAGTGGTGGACCGGGCCACTGGAGCCGCGGAGGCGATCGAGGCCGAGGGGGTGCCGTACCGGAGCATCCTGGGCCTGGGCGACCTGGGCCTCATTTGACCGGCCTCTCTGATGACTGAGCAGACCGAGTCTGAGATCGGCTGGGACGAAACGGTCGATGTCCTGTGCATCGGAATCGGACCAGGTGTGCTCGCCTACGGAATCTTCTGTGCCGCTTCAGATCTCGAAGTTCTCATCATCGAGTGCGCCGATCTGGACCCGCAGACCGGCGACTGGCGCAGCGACATGACCGAAGACCTGGACGTCGGACAGTCAGACGCCAGCCTGTCGCTGATACGCGCCGAACCGGTACCGGTGCAGCCGATCAATGACCGCACGAAGCTGGAACCCTTTGTCGGTGAACACCTTCGGCAGTGGTCGGCCGGGTGTCTGGCGTCGCCCTTCGGGGTGATGTTCACCGAGGTTCCCGATCTGGACGTGATGCGCACCCCCGAAGGGCAGTCCATCACCGCCGGCATCGTCGGCGGGTACCGAGGTGCGGACGGGCCGCCCGGCCCCACTCTGGTGCGCTGGTTGCGAGAGAACGCCGAAGGGCTGTTCGCGCCCGCCGATGACCGGTTGGACGGGTTGGTCGTCGAAGACGGCCGGATCGCCGGCGTCATCCTCGATACGGCCGACGGGCCTCGTCGGATCGGCGTTACCCGCGGTCTGGCACTGTCGCTCGGGGTCGAGCCGGAATGCTGGCCGGATCAACCCGAGCTTGCCGGGCTGGAGGTTGACGTGGCCGTCGTCGGGCGGAAGGCGGGCCGGTTCGCTCGGGTGGAGTTGCTGGCCGGCATGTCCAACTCATCGGGGTGACCTCGGCTCAGAGGTCTTCGGCGGCGCCAGTGGTGTCGTCGAGGCGCCATGACCGGAACTGCGAACTCGGCGCGCCGGACGGGTTGGGGCCGTAAATCGCCAGCATGCGGGCGTAGCCGTGGGCCAGATATCTGCCGATATGGCCACCGCGCACCAGTGCGGCGTCACCGGGACCGAGCGTCACCGATGTGCCGCCGGATTCGACGACGAGCTCGCCGGCGAGAAGATAGGTGGTCTCGTCGTGCGGGTGCAGATCTTCCCACCCCTCGCGGTCCAGTTCCCACTCGTGGATCACCACGCCCGTCCATGCGCTTCCGGGAACCTCGGTAAGGGGCCGGCATTCCGATCGGCGACCGCCGGCGTCGGGCTGCAGCGTGACCCCCGGATGGAAGACGAGCGCGGGTAGGTCATCGCCGGTCATCGCGGCATCATTCCACCAGCGGACGCCTGCGCGGGCGGCAACCACATCACCGGTGGCTACCCTCTCCCCATGCCGACCGACGGGCCTGAGCCCGGACCCACCGAGTGGTCGACCGACGCCCCCGGCGTCGGGCCCTGGTCCGAGGAGCGCCCCGGTGTGACGCCGGCCGATCCGCGCTATGACCCGGAATTGCTGGCGCTCGGCGATCATCGCAATGTCGTTGACGCATATCGGTATTGGCGACGCGACGCCATCGTCGCCGACATCGACTGCCGCCGCCACCGGTTGCATGTCGCCATCGAGAACTTCGGCAATGACGCCAACATCGGGGCGGTGGTGCGTACGGCCAACGCCTTTGCCGTGCACACCGTTCACATCGTCGGACGGCGCCGCTGGAACCGCCGCGGGGCCATGGTGACCGACCGGTACCAGCACCTGGCCCACCACGACAGCACCGAGGAACTACTGGCCTTCGCCGCCGACGCCGGGTTGACCGTGGTCGCCGTCGACAACATCGCCGGTGCGGTGCGACTGGAGCAGACCGCCCTGCCGCTGGACTGCATGTTGCTGTTCGGCTCGGAAGGGCCGGGTATTTCCGAGGCCGCCCGGGCAGGCGCCGACTTGATCGTGTCGATCGCCCAGTTCGGCTCGACCCGCAGCATCAACGCCGGGGTGGCCGGGGGAATCGCCATGCACGCCTGGATCAGGCACTGGTCGGACTTTTCGTCGGCCTGGTAGGGCAGGAGTGCGACTTTTCGTCGGCCTGGTAAGGCAGGATTGCCGTCCATGGACCAGCAATGGAAGAACCGGGCGGCCAGTGCCGAGGCCGCCATCGCGACCCGGCATCTCCGGCGGCTGTGGAAGGTGCCGGGCACGCAGCTCGGCGTGGTCGCCTGGCCCCCCTGCGCCAAGGACCTGACCTTTGCCACCTGGCACTACTGGTGGCAGGCGCACCTGTTGGACACCCTGGTCGACGCATACGTCCGCGACCCCAAGCCGGATCTCGTCGAGTCCATTCGCAAGCAGATACGCGGCCACCTCACCCGCAACAACGGCCGCTGGACCAACAACTATTACGACGACATGGCCTGGCTGGCGCTGGCGCTGGAGCGCGCCGGCCGGCTGGCCGGGGTGCCCAATCCCAAGGCGCTCGCCACGCTGGCCGATCAACTGGTCAACTCGTGGTCGCCCGCGGAGGGCGGTGGCATCCCGTGGCGCAAACAGGACAAATTCTTCAACGCCCCGGCCAACGGCCCGGCCGGGATCTTCCTCGCCCGGTACGGCAACGTCAGCCGGGCCACCGAGATGGCCGACTGGATCGACGCCACCCTGATCGACCCGGAGACCCACCTGGTGTTCGACGGCATCAAAGAGGGTTCACTGGTGCGCGCCCAGTACACGTACTGCCAGGGCGTCGTGGTCGGCCTGGAGACGGAATTGGCGGTGCGGACCGGGGATTCGCGTCACGTCGCCAGGGTCGCTCGACTAGTGGAGGCGATCGGCGCCAACATCGCCCCGAACGGCGTGCTCAAGGGGGCCGGTGGCGGTGACGGCGGACTGTTCGCCGGGATCACCGCGCGTTACCTCGCGCTGGCCGCCAACGAACTACCAGACGACGGCGCCACCCGATCGGCCGCGCGTGACATCGTGCTGGCCTCGGCCACTGCCGCTTGGGACAACCGCGCCGATGTCGACGGCCTCCCGCTGTTCGCTGCCTTCTGGGACCGCAAGGCCGAGGTGCCGGGCAAGAGTGCAGAATCGGGGGGAAAGGTCGACGGTGCCGTCTTCGAGTCGCCGTCACCCGAGCGCGACCTGTCGGTACAGGTGTCGGGGTGGATGCTGATGGAGGCGGCGAACACGGTGGCGGAGTCGAGCTAGTATGCCGATCCGGTCTCGAAACCGCCATGGGAACCGCTGGGTCGCTATGCTCAGCGGCGATCATGCGAAGCGAAGGAGAGCGCGAGTCATGAAGAACATCACGGCGTTGGCGGCGGCTGGAATTGCCGTCGTCACGGTCGGCTCGGCACTGACCGGTTGCACCCCGACGACCGAGCAGGCCTACACCGGTCCCCCGGTGCCCCCGCCGGCAGTGTGGACGGGTTCGCCCGCTCCGGCGACCATGGCTGAGCACGGTCCACGCGGTGGGTCAGCGACCGAGGCCCCCGCTGCCGGTAGCAACCTGAACCAGTACATCGTCGACAATAAGATCGCCGAGGTGCCGTTCAAGAAAGACCAGCCGGGCACGCCGAAAATCGAATTCCCGTTGCCGCCAGGCTGGTCGCCGGCCGGCGATATGACCCCTGACTGGGCGTATGGCGCCATTTACCTCGGCGACAAGGTGAAGCCGCTCGAAGAATCCACCTTCATGTATGCCATCGCCTCGAAGCTCACCGGGAACGTCGACGCGCAGAAGATCCTCGATCTGGCGCCGGGTCAGCTCAATGAGCTGCCGGGCTTCTCCCCAACCAACGGCGGGCCGGGTCGCGCCAAGTTCGCGGGCTACGACGCAGTCAGTTACGTCGGCACCTACCAATGGGAGGGCAAGTCGCGATCCGCCGGGCAGGAGACCGTCGTCATCCCGGGCAAGGACGGTTTGTTTGTTCTTCAGCTGAACGGCGAGGCACCCGCCGGTCAGGAACAGGCCTTGGTCGACGCCGCTGCGGTCATCCGCGCGCAGGCGAAGATCACCGTTCCGTCCTAACCGACCAGAACCGACTGACGTACGGAGAAACACGATGACAATCCGAGCTACGGCAACTCGACTTCTGGTGGCTGGGGCCCTCGGCGGTGCGATGTGGTTGACGCCGGTGATCGCCGGCTCAGCCGACGCTGCATCCTGCCCGGGTGGCCAGTGGCAGGACCCCATCACCGGCGTGTGCTGGTCGCAGAACAGCCCGAGCAGAAGCTACGGCGGTTCTGGGAACATCGCTTGTATGCCGGGACGGCTGGGCCTGTGTATGGGTGCGCTGCAGAACACACCGGTCCCGGGTGCGACGCTGCCCGGCCCGAACGCCAACGGCACCTGGCCGTAAGCCTCGTCAGCTCTCCTCGGGCAGCGTCCCGCGGCGCTGCAACACGTTGCGGCCGACGGCGATCAGGCCCGGTAGCACCGATACGAACACGATGAGCAGGATCATCAGTTCGAGGTGTGCTTTGACGAACGGCACGTTGCCCAGGAAGTACCCCAGCAGCGTCATGCCGCCTCCCCAGAGCAGTCCCCCGACGATGTCGAAGGCCAGGAACACCGGGTAGCGCATGTAGGAGACGCCGGCCAGGACGGGGGTGAAGGTTCGTACGATCGGCACGAAGCGGGCCAGGATGATCGTCTTGGGCCCGTACCGCTCGAAGAAGGCGTGCGACTCGCTCACGTAGCGCTTCTTGAAGAAGCGCGAGTCTTCTTTGTCGAACAGGGCCGGACCGATGCGCCGGCCGATGAAGTACGCGCACTGGTCCCCGAGCACGGCGACGATGGGCACGCAGATCAGCAGTGTCCAGATGCTGACCGGCGGGTTCGGCGCGGCGGCCAGTAGGCCGCCGGTGAACAGCAGCGAATCGCCCGGGAGCAGGGGAAACAGCAGGCCGGTCTCGATGAAGACGATGAGCAGGATGCCCGGCAGGACCGCTGAGGCGAAGAGGCCTCCGTCGCCCAGCCAATACATCGGGTCCATGATGCTGGGCAAAGCCGTCACCGTCGTCGTCATGAGGCCCCAAGATACCGGTGAGGTTTGACATACTGCCTCCAGGATGCACCTGAAACCCGTTTGAGGACAGCTCAGAGAGAGGACCCGTAATGCCCATCGCAACCCCCGAGGTCTACGCGGAGATGCTGAACCGCGCCAAGGAACACCACTTCGCGTTCCCGGCCATCAACTGCACCTCGTCGGAGACCATCAACGCGACCATCAAAGGCTTCGCCGATGCCGGCAGCGACGGAATCATCCAATTCTCAACGGGCGGAGCCGAATTCGCCTCCGGGTTGGGTGTCAAGGAGATGGTGACCGGTGCCCTGGCGCTGGCCGAGTTCGCGAAGGTCATTGCGGCCAAGTACCCCATCACCGTCGCGCTGCACACCGACCACTGCCCCAAGGACAAGCTCGACACCTACGTCCGTCCGCTGTTGGGCGTTTCCGCGGAACTGGTGCGTGCGGGTAAGGATCCGTTGTTCAACTCGCACATGTGGGACGGCTCCGCGGTGCCGATCGCCGAGAACCTGGCGATCGCGCAGGAACTGCTCAAGCAAGCCGCGGCCGCCAGGATCATCCTCGAGGTGGAGATCGGCGTGGTCGGCGGCGAGGAAGACGGTGTCGAGGCCGAGATCAACGACAAGCTCTACACCTCGCCCGCCGACTTCGAGAAGACCGTCGATGCTCTCGGCGCCGGCGAGAACGGCCGCTACCTGCTGGCGGCGACCTTCGGCAACGTGCACGGCGTCTACAAGCCGGGCAACGTCAAGCTCAAGCCGGCGGTGCTGGCCGAGGGGCAGCGGGTGGCCGCCGCCAAGCTGGGCCTGGCCGAGGGTGCCATGCCGTTCGACTTCGTCTTCCACGGCGGCTCCGGCTCGCTGAAGTCCGAGATCGAGGACTCGCTGAACTACGGCGTGGTGAAGATGAACGTCGACACCGACACCCAGTACGCCTTCACCCGGCCGATCGTCGGTCACATGTTCAGCAACTACGACGGTGTCCTGAAGGTCGACGGCGAGGTCGGCAACAAGAAGGTCTACGACCCGCGGTCCTACATGAAGGCGGCCGAGGCGGGCATGAGCGCGCGGGTGGTCGAGGCGTGCAACGACCTCAAGAGCACCGGGCGGTCGGTCTCCGGAGGCTAAAGCCATTCACATCGAGGCTGCGTCCAGATAGCGAATTCCCTGAATTCAAGCCGAAAACGCGATCTGGACGCAGGCTCGGTGCGCTTTACGACGACTGGCAGATCCGCCACTCGTCGTCGCGGTACTGAAGGTCGAAACTGCGTGTCGACGTCGTCGACGGGTCGAAGGCCATGTACGACGTGACGTTGGCCTCGGCATGGTCTCCGTTGACGACGATCTCATCGATGCTGGCGACCACGGGGTACTGCTTGGCCTCTGAGATCCGGGTGTAGGCGTCAGCCCAGGCCTTTTCGTCGTAGTTGTCGTAGCTCTGCTTGGTCGCGCCGCACGTCACCGATCGCAGCATCCCGAGGTCGCCGTTGCGCACCGCGTTGTCGAAACTCTGGATGGTCGAGCGCACCGCTTCCACCCGCGCTGCCTTCGCCGAGGTGGCGCGGCTGAACAGCAGGAAGCCGACGAGTGCCGCAGCGACGAGTGCGGTCAGCGCTACCAGGATCGGCACCAGCCAGCTAGGGCGCTGCGATCTGCGCGGCGGAATGGCGGTCGGCGCGGCGGTTCGCGGCCGGACGTTGGTGAACAACACCTCGGTGGGCGCTGAATCGTCGGGCAGGCGATCGATGATCTGCGTCGACCCGGCATCGAAACCCGGTGCGGTATAACGGCGTTGCGCGGTATCGGCGGCCTTGTCGGCCGCTAATGCGCCGGGAATGTCGATCACCTCGGTGACCGGGTCGCTGTCGGCATCCGGCAGGTAGCCCTCGGCACCGGCGGCCGCGGGTGCGTCGTCGCGGCCGGTCCCGGACGGGTTCGACATGGGTGGTGCAGCCCTCTCGCTATGTATCTCCTCTGCGACCCTAGCGGGTGGGTCCGGTGACCGGCCGATAGCAACCCCGGGTGGCACCGGCAGAATGTGCCCATGACTTCATTTGGCGATCTTCTCGGCCCCCGGCCAGTGCTATTACCCGGCGACCCGGAGGCAGAATCAGATCTCGCCGCCGGCGAGAACCCCGTGATCGTCGCGGCCGCTCATCCGTCGGCCTCGGTGGCCTGGGCGGCACTCGCCGAGGGGGCACTGGCCGACGACAAGGCCGTCACCGCGTACGCCTATGCCCGCACCGGATATCACCGAGGATTGGACCAACTTCGCCGCAACGGCTGGAAGGGGTTCGGCCCGGTGCCCTTCGCGCACGAGCCGAACCGCGGCTTCCTGAGGTGCGTTGCCGCCCTGGCCCGCGCCGCGGACGCCATCGGGGAGACCGACGAGTTCGCCCGCTGCCTGGACCTGCTCGACGATTGCGATCCTGCCGCGCGCGCCGAACTGGCGCTCGCTTAGTTCTTACAGACCTGGAGTATCTAGACCCGCGCCGTGGTCTCGGTGCGGTACGGTGCCGCGGTCGTTTGTGGAGCCCGAGAAAGAGGACACCCCGTGCGTATTGCCCTGTCGCTTGGTGCGGCGATCACGATCGGACTGGGCACGGCCACGCCGGCGCTGGCCGCCAACCAGGCGCTGATGATCAACGGCATCGGCGGCGGGGCGGCCCTGCCGGACGTCGTGATGTCCGGTGTGCTGGGCGGTATGTTCGCCGACTATGACCGGCACAACGTCGACTGGCCGCAGCAGGCAAGCCCGGTCATCGGCCTGCGGTACAGCCTGGCCCAGTCCATCAACATCGGCGCGGACAACCTCGATGCCGCCATCCGGCAGGCGCTGACCCGGACCGGGCCCGGCGAGCACGTGACGGTCGTCGGCTTGTCGGCCGGATCGCTGGTGGCCGACGAGGAACTTCGCCGGTTGGCCGCCAATCCGCGCTTTGACCCGAGCAGTCTCGACTTCGTCGTCGTCGGCGATTCAAGCCGGACCGCACTCAACAAGAACCGCCACGATCCATTTCTGAACTACACCTACACCCCGCCGGTGGACAGCCCGTACAACACCACCTCGGTGATGGCTGAGTACGACGGATTCGCCGACTTCCCCGACCTGATGAACAATCTCGTCGCCGTTGCCAACGCCATTGCCGGCGAGATGGTCTCGCATGTGCCGTCGATGTTCACCGACTTGTCGACGGTGCCGTCGGGCAGTGCCACGGTGACCACCAACTCCCAGGGCGCGGTGCGGACGGATTACGTGATCTCCCCGGCGCACCTGCCCCTGGTGCAGGTGATGCCCCTGCTCGGACTGTTCGGTGAGTCATCGCTGAAATCGATCATCGATTCGGCGTATGTGCGCAACGACCCCCCGGGCGCCGGATCTCAGACCGCCGCCTGGGTGCCGACGGCCACCGCCGTGCCGGCCGCGAGCACGGCCGACGCGGCCGCGAGTAGGGCCGACGCGGCCGAAGTCGCCGGAGAAGCCGACGCCGTCGACTCCGGCCCCGCCGCAGCCGACGCCAACCCCGTTGGTCCCGGCGCACTTCCCGAGGCCCAGGAAGGGTCCGAACCCGCCGACGGGCATGCTTCTTCCAGCGACGAATCAGCCCCGGTTGGCGGTAGGCACCGAGGCGCGCGTGCTGGCGGGAATGCCGGCGGTGGTGCCAAATCCACTGGGGGACAGACTGATTCGAACTCGCCTCGAGGCGTTAGAGGACACCGGGCTTCGTAGCGACCGATCAGGCGGACAATGCCAGCGCAGGCGTCTCGACCCACATCTCGGCGTCGCTGAAGATCCCGGCCGCGTAGGCGAAGGACATCGCGTCGAAGACGGTTTCCACGGTGTCGTCGTCGACGACGAGGTCGATCCGCACAGCGGGGGTGAACCGCGCGGGGTTCCGGAAGCTTTGGTAGTCCTCGATCGCGGAGGCGTTGCGAATGTCGGCCCGGATCGGGCTGATCCGGACCGTGTCCACACCGGTGGGGGGGACGACCGCCGAGAGCGCCTGGTCGGTCACGCGCTCGGCGATGATGGTGATGGTCTTCATGCTCCCGGCTCCTCTGCCTCGTTGGTGAAGACCACTCTGCGTGATCGCCGAGGTGCCGGCTGTCCACCGGCGGGACCGGACACCGGACGATGGCGCGGTCCCCCGATCGGCCTACAGATCGTGTTGGGTGGGGCAGCCTTCGGTCGATCCAGGGGGCTCCACCTGGACGGTGGCGTGCCCTAGTCCGCGCTCGGCCAGAATCGCCTGTGCATCCTCCAGAACGCGCTCGGAGGTGCCGTTGGTGCCCAGATGTGCGGTCGCCATATCTCTGCCCGGCACTAGCGTCCAGACGTGCAGGTCGTGCACTTCGGTGACGCCGTCGACGGCGGCCAGTGCCGACCGCAGTTCATCGACGTCGATGTGTTTGGGGGAGGACTCGGACAGGATGCGCAGCGCCGCCCGCGCCAGGGCGATGGCCCGCGGCAGCACCCACAGCGCGACCAGGACCGCCACGACGGTGTCGGCGTAAGGCCAGTGCGTCGTCACCGTCACGATGCCGGCGATGAGCACCCCGACGCTACTGACCGCGTCGGCGACCACCTCCATGTAGGCGCCCTTGACCGCCAGGCTGCTCTCCGACTGCGACCGCAGCAGAAGCACCACAGCGATATTCGCGGTCAGGGCCAGCAGAGCCACCGCGATCATCGGCCAGCCCGGGATCTGCGGCGGCTCCCCGAGGCGTTCGATGGCCTCGTAGACGATGAAGACCGCCACCCCGAGCAGCAGCACCGCATTGGCTACCGCGGTGAACACCTCGGCGCGGTGCCAGCCGTAAGTCCGGGCCGCCGACTTCGAGCCGCGGCGGGCCAGCAACACCGCCGTCAGCCCCATGAACATTGCGACAAGATCGGTGAGCATGTGGGTGGCGTCGGCCAGCAACGCCAGTGAATTGATGGCCAGCGCAGTGGTGAGTTCGACGACGAAGAACACACCCAGGATGGCCGACGCCATGATCATCCGGCTGGCTCGGGTATCGGCGCTGCCGTGGCTGTGTCCGGCTCCCATGGCTGGAATATAGGCAGCACCACCTGGGGCGGCAAGCGGCGGGAGCGTCCTGGTGGCCGGTGATCCCGATCCATGAGCCGGTGGTCTCGGTCGCGAACCGCTCTCGGTCGCGAACCGCGATTAGGTACTTAGGTCCCTATGGGCAGCGTCCCCGGCGCGATACTTTGACCCGAGTACGGCAGCGGTGAGGGGGTCCGCTGCCGTACTAAAACTGTTTGTCCTGAACTTGTTTGTCGTCGGCTACAGCCAGGCCGACCAGAATCGCGTCAGCGCGCCGCCGTACATCCACAGTTTGTCGTCGAGACCGGACAGGTCGAACAGCCACGACACCCCGGAGAAGAACCACCTGTTCAGCCCCGGAACGATCAGCACCAGCAGCAGGATCATGAACCCGTATTGGCGGACCGGTTCCAGCGCGCGCTGGGTGGAAGGGCTCAGGTGCGGCTCCAGAGCCGCGTAGCCGTCCAGGCCGGGGATGGGCAACAGGTTCAGCACCAAGGCGGTGATTTGAAGGAAGCCCAGAAATGCCACGCCGGCCCAGAACACCGTGTGCTCGTAGCTGAAGAACAGCCGGGTGGCGGCCAGCAGCAAGACGGCGAGCACCAGGTTGGCGAACGGGCCGGCGAGGTTGACGATCGTGCGCTGACGCGGGGTCATGAACCCGGTGCGCAGGTAGACCGCACCGCCCGGCAGCCCGATGCCGCCCAGCGCGATGAACAGCAACGGCAGGCCCAGCGACAGCAACGGGTGGGAGTACTTCAGCGGGTTCAACGTCAGATAGCCGCGCGCGGCGACGTCGGAATCGCCGAATCGCCAGGCTGTGTAGGCGTGGCCGAACTCATGCAGGCACAGCGACACCAGCCAGCCGCCGATGACGAAGATGAACACCCCGATCCGCCCGGCCGGCGAGGTGGACTGCGCGGCCGTCCAGGCCAGCACACCGCCGGCCGCGGTCAGCGCGACGAGTGCCAGGAACACCGGGCTGGGACGCACGGACTGATGCAACGGGCGAATGCTCACGTTCACGAAGGTACCGCCGGGATGGTGGTCTGTGGGATGGTCGTGACATGCGTCCACCAGCTTTGCCCGCGCCGCGGCCCCTCGGCCCGCTATTCGGCGGTTTGTACGCCGCGGCCTACGGACTGGGCGGCCAGCCGTTGGTGGCTCAGGCAGTGCGCCGGCTCGGTCCGGTGGTGGCGCTGCCGGTGCTGGGGTACGGACCGGTGGTCGCGGTGGGCGACCCCGCCTTGGCCAAACAGGTGTTTGCCGCCAAGCCCGACGTCCTGCTCGGCGGTGCCGGCGTAGGCCCTGCCGGGGCGATCTATGGCAACCGGTCGATGTTCGTTCAGGAGGAGCCCGAGCACCTGCGCCGCCGCAAACTGCTCACCCCGCCACTGCTGGGCAGCGCCCTGGCCGGCTACGTGCCGATCATCGAGGAGGCCACCCGCGCGGCGATGGCGCGCTGGCCGACGGGGCGGCCGATGCGGATGCTGGAGGCCGCCCGGGAACTGAGCCTGGATGTGATCGTGCGGATCATGTTCGGCGTCACCGATCCGGCCGACGTCGCCCGCATCGGAGAGCCGTTCGACCAACTGCTGGTCCTGGCCATCTCCGAGGAGACCGCCGTGCGCTACGCCGCGCGGAGGCTGGGCGCACTGCGGTTCTGGGGCCGGCTGGGCGGCGTCAACCGTCGCATCGACGAGGTGCTGATGCCGATGATCGCCGCCCGCCGCACCGATCCGGGCCGTCCTGCGGGGATCCTCGGGATGCTCGTCGACGCCCGATCCGAAGACGGAGACAGTCTGTCCGACAAAGAGATTCGTGATGATCTGGTCACCCTGGTGTTGGCCGGGCATGAGACGACGGCGACGACGCTGGCCTGGGTGATCGACCTGCTGCTGCACCATCCCGGGGCGCTCGAACGGGTGCGGGCCGAGGCGCATGCCGGGGAGAGCGCGTACACCGAGGCGGTGATCAACGAGACGCTGCGGCTGTGGCCGCCGGCCCCCATCACCGGCCGGATGACGGTGGGCCGATATCAACTCGGCGACTACACCCTGGAGCCGGGAACCCGCATCGTGCTGCTGCTCGACGTGGTCAACCGCGATCCCGACGCCTACCCCGACCCCGACGAGTTCCGCCCGGAGCGATTCCTGGGCACCCGGCCGCAGCCGTCGGCGTGGATACCGTTCGGCGGCGGCATCAAGCGCTGTATCGGCGCCGCCTTCGCGATGTGCGAGATCACCACCGTGCTGCACACCCTGCTGCGGGATGGTGAACTCGAAGCGGTCTCCGACCGCCCGGAGAGCCCGCCGTGGGGGGCTGCTCCGGTTCTGGTGCCGCGCAACGGAACTCGCGTTCGGTTCCATCCGGCGGTCGCGCGGGCGAGCAGCTAAAGCGGATTGCCGCCGCGCCGCAGTCCTCTAGCCGACCCGCAACCAGCCCGTCGTGTGCCGGTAGAGCGTCGACCGCTTCACCTCCCGCGCGCCGGGCACCCCGTCGCGCACGACACGCGCTCCGGTGGTGCCAAGCTGTGCCGCACGCCCGGCCACCCACCGTCGCCGCGGCCCGGACAGCACCGCCGCCCGAAGTCCCGGCAGGCCCGATGTCGGCTCGATCCGCACACCCGCGACGTCACCGTCGAACAGGACGGTGTCGTCAACCAGCGCTTCCCCGCGGATCGTCGCCCCATCCTGCGGGGGCAGCCACACAGCGACGCCCACCAGCGCGGTGCCGGTGTCGTCGCGGATCAGCGGAACCCGGCGCGCCGTGCCGGACAACGCCCGCTGGGCGGCCAGCCAGCTGCGCGGCCCGGGCGGGACGTGGGCAACCTCGACATCGAGGGATTCGGTGCGCATCAAGCGCGACAGCACTGCCGCCAGGTCGGCGTTCGACCCGGCGACCACCAGCCGGTGGGCATCGCGGGCTGCCGCGTCGATGTCCGCAGCGCCGCCGACCCGCAGCGCCGGCAGCCGGCCCAGCG
Source organism: uncultured Actinomycetes bacterium (assembly GCA_903877095.1). GTDB lineage: Bacteria > Actinomycetota > Actinomycetes > Mycobacteriales > Mycobacteriaceae > Mycobacterium. The sequence continues at coordinate 33,139 of CAIRCP010000111.1, forward strand.
CACGGGGCAGCGACGCGTCGCCGAACAGCAGCACCGTCATCCCGGATTTCATCTGGGTGTTCATCCTTCAGGACACTCCTGCGCTGCGCTCCGATAGGGTAGCTCACCGGCTGGATCACAAGTAGCAGGAGAGGCGCCATGCCGGCAATCGTCCTGATCGGCGCCCAGTGGGGCGACGAAGGTAAAGGAAAGGCGACCGATCTGCTCGGTGGCCGAGTGCAGTGGGTGGTGCGCTACCAGGGCGGCAACAACGCCGGGCACACCGTGGTTCTTCCCAACGGGGAGAACTTCGCGCTGCACCTCATCCCGTCGGGCATCCTCACCCCCGGGGTCACCAACGTCATCGGCAACGGCGTTGTGGTCGACCCAGGCGTGCTGCTGACCGAACTGAGCGGGCTCGACGACCGCGGCGTGGACACCTCCAGGCTGTTGATCTCCGCCGACGCTCATCTGCTGATGCCCTACCACGTCGCCATCGACAAAGTCACCGAGCGCTATCTGGGCAGCCGGAAGATCGGCACCACCGGCCGCGGCATCGGACCCTGCTACCAGGACAAGATCGCCCGTATCGGCATCCGGGTCGCCGACGTCCGCGACCCCCACCTGCTGGGCGACAAGATCTCCGCGGCGCTGGCATTCAAGAACCAGGTGCTGGTCAAGATCTACAACCGCAAGGCGCTGGACGCGGCCGAGATGACCGACGCGCTGCTGGCTCAGGCCGAGGGTTTCGCGCACCGGATCGCCGACACCCGGCTGCTGCTCAACTCCGCGTTGGAGGCGGGGGAGACCGTGCTGCTGGAAGGCTCTCAAGGCACCTTGCTCGACATCGACCATGGCACCTATCCGTTTGTGACGTCGTCCAACCCGACCGCGGGCGGCGCGGCCGTCGGGTCGGGTATCGGTCCGACGCGGATCACCACCGTGCTGGGAATCCTCAAGGCCTACACCACCCGGGTGGGATCGGGTCCGTTCCCCACCGAGTTGTTCGACGAGTACGGCGCCTACCTGTCCAAGACCGGCGGCGAGGTGGGCGTCACCACCGGACGTGCACGACGCTGCGGCTGGTTCGACGCGGTGATCGCGCGTTACGCGACCCGCGTCAACGGCATCACCGACTACTTCCTGACCAAGCTGGACGTGCTGTCCAGCCTGGAAACGGTGCCGGTCTGCGTGGGTTACACCGTCGGCGGCAAGCGCACCGACGACATGCCGATGACGCAGAGCGACATCGCTCGGGCGGTTCCCATCTACGAGGAGTTGCCCGGTTGGTGGGAGGACATCTCCGGGGCGCGCGAGTTTGACGACCTGCCCGCCAAGGCCCGCGACTACGTGCTGCGGCTGGAAGAGCTTGCCGGAGCGCCGGTGTCGTGCATCGGTGTGGGGCCGGGACGGGACCAGACCATCGTGCGCCGCGACGTGCTGGCGCCGCGGTGACCCCGTCGGAACCTGACTCGGCCGATGATCCTGACCAGCACGGGGGCTTCCCCCGGTTTCAGGTGCTTGACGAGCCCCCGGGCTTCGGGCGTTTCGTCTCGGCGATGCGCCGGGCACAGGACCTTGCGGTCGCCGCGGACGCCCCGGATTGGGACGCCGCCACCGAGCGCGTCGACGCCCTGATCGCCTACCTCGCCCCCCACGAGAAGCCGAGCGGACTCGGGCCCGCAGGACGGTCGGCTCGCGGTGTCGGTCCCGCCGGCCGGGTCGCGACCCTGCCAGGAGCGGGCAGCGTGCTGATGCCGCCGTGGCGGATCCGCACCTTCAGTCCCGACGGGGTCGAGGCCGGTGTGCAATACAGCCGATACCACGTCGGTGGCAACAACGCGGTGCATGGCGGCATGGTCGCCATGATGTTCGACGTGATGTGCGGCATCGTCATCCACTCGGTCAACCGGCCGGCCAGTCGCACCGCCTTTCTGCATGTCGACTACCGCAACGTCACCCCGATCGACGTGCCGCTGACGATGCGCGGGTGGGCGTCGAAAGTGGAGGGGCGCAAGACCTTCGTCAACGCCGAGCTGACCGACCCGGACGGCACACTGCTGGCCGAAGCCAACGGGCTGATGGTGGAGTTGAAGCCCGGCCAGCCCTGAATCTGGCCGACCGCCCCCGCCGAATGTGCTTCCGGTGCGACATTCGCCGCTGAAAGTCGCACTGGGTGCACGCTCGGTGACATGACGCGAGACACTGGCGGCGTGTCACTCCACACGTCGCCCACCATCCGCCGTCTCACCACGCCCCGCGCCGCCGCACTGGCCGGCGTCCTGTTCGCGGTGTTGTTCGGGACGGCCCTCTACCTGATCCGATCGTCTCTGCCGGAAGGGGTCCAGCCGGGATCGCCGTGGATCGAGAGCGGCCACGACAAGATTCGCCTGGCTTCCGAACTGATGCCGTTCGCCGGGATCTCGTTCCTGTGGTTCATCGGGGTGGTGCGGGCCAACCTCGGCCGCTACGAGGACAAGCTCTTCACCACCGTCACCCTCGGCAGCGGTCTGCTGTTCCTGGCGATGATGTTCGCCTCGTCCGCGGTCGGCGCGGGGTTGGCCGAAAGCCGGCACTACTCCGGCGGTGACGTCGGCGGAGTCGGCATCTTCGGCCAGATGCTCCTGCTGAAGCTCTCCAAGACCTATGCGCTGCGGATGGCGGCGGTGTTCATGATGTCCCTGGCGACGGTCTGGAAGCGCACCGGCCTCATGCCGCGCTGGCTGGTGTACACCACCTACGCGGCCGCGCTGGTGCTCATCATCGGCGGCGATACCACGATGTGGTTGGTGATGGCGTTCCCGGCCTGGGTGCTGGTGGTAAGTGTGCTGTTCCTGCTGCGTGCCGGCCTGTTTGAACACCGGGGCGAAGAACATCATCATCACGAACATCACCACGGACATCATCAGCACGGGGAGGCCTGATCCGGGGCAGTTCGTCGGTCCGCTCGATATCGTCCGGCCGGAAGGCGGGCCACCAGATCCGCGGCCCGATCAGGGTGAACAGCGCCGGGATGACGACGGTGCGCACGACGAAGGTGTCGAGCAGGATGCCCAGGCCGACGATGATGCCCAGTTGGGTCAGCGCGATCAGCGGTAGCACGCCGAGGACGCAGAACACCGCCGCCAGCACCAGTCCGGCGCTGGTGATCACCGCACCGGTGGCCGACACCGCGCGCACGATGCCGGCCCGGGTTCCCCACATCGGCGTCTCTTCCTTGGCCCGGGACACCAGGAAGATGGTGTAGTCCACGCCCAGCGCCACCAGGAACAGAAATGAGAACAGCGGGGTGGTGTTGTCCAGCGCTGGGAACTTGAGCAGATGGATGCTCACCCAACTGCCCAGCCCGAGCGCGGCCAGGGTGGACAACGCGGTCGCGCCGATCAGCACCAGCGGTGCCAACACCGCCCGCAGGAGCAGATAGAGCACCGCCAGCACGACGATCAGGATCGCCGGGATGATGACTTTCTGGTCGCGCACGGCGGTCCGTTTGGTATCGAGTGCTTGGGCGTCGGTCCCGCCCACCAACCCTTCCGGGTCGGCTTTGTGCACGGAATCCCTCAGGGCATCAACAACTCTGAACGCTTCCGGCGTCGCCGGCCCGGCGTCGAGGACGACCTGCCACTGGGTCAGCCCGGTGTCGGAGACGCCGGCCGGTTGCACCGAGGCGATGCCGGGGGTGGCTTGGATGGCGGCGGCGACAGCATCGGTGTTCTCGATGCGGGCGATCACCCGGGTGGGGTCGGTCTGCCCGCTGGGGAAGTGTTGGGCCAGGGTCTGGAATCCGGTGACCGAGTCGGCTTTGACCCGGAACTGGTCGATCAGCGACAGGCCGATCGGGGTGCCGATGATGCCGGTGGCCAGCACCGCCAGGGTCAGGATCGACACGGCTGCCACCCGGCCGGCGTGGTGGGACACCCAGTCCGCGACCCGGTGCCAGGCTCCGGTGGTGGTGAGATCCTCACCGCCGGCGCGAGGGATGAAGGGCCAGAACAACTTCGGGCCGAACAGCGCCAGCAGCGGTGGCAGCACCAGTAGCACGAAGATCGCCGCCATCACCAGGCCGGCGGCGGCCTGCACGCCGAGACTGCGGGTGGTGGGCGACTTCGCCAGCAGCAGGGTCAGCAGCGCCAGCACCACGGTGGCGTTGCTGGCCACGATCGCCGGCCCGGCCCAGCGGACCGCCGTGCGCAGCGCCTCCCGGTGATTGCTGTTGCGGCGCAATTCCTCCCGGTAGCGAGATATCAGTAGCAGCGCATAGTTCGTCCCCGCACCGAACACCAGAACGCTGGTGATCCCCGAGGTGGAACCGTCACCGCCCAGGCCGGTGGCCTCGGCCACCGCCGCGCCCACGACCGCCGCGATCCGGTCGGCAAAGGCGATCACCAGCAGTGGCACCAGCCACAGCACCGGCGAGCGGTAGGTGGCGATCAGCAGCAGTGCCACCACCGCGCCGGTGACCGCGACCAGGGTGACGTTGGCGCCGGAGAACGAGTTGGCGATGTCCGCGCCGAACGCCGGGCCGCCGGTGACACTGGCCACCACGCCCGGCGGCAGGCCGCTGCGGGCGGCCTCGCGCAACGCCTTGACGGTGTCGGACAGCTCGAAGCCGTTCAGATCGGACCTGAGCGCGAGCGGCGCCAGCGCTGCCTTGGCGTCGGCGGAGGGCATCAGCGGAATCGGCGGTCCGGGAGCGACGCCGCTCAGGCCGGTCATCCGGTCACGGGCCTGCTGGGCGGCGGCCAGGTCCTCCGGGGAAAGATCCGAGCCGTCGCTGCGGCTGATCACCAGCAGCACCGGTGCGGTCTCCCCACCCGGGAACTGCTTGACCAGTTCGGCCACCCGCGCCGACTCGGCGGTCGGCGGGAGCACGACCGGCGCCTGCTGGTCGGCGCCGGTCTGCGGGATCAGGCCGAGTAGTGCGCCGCCGATGACGGCCACCAGCAACGCCAGCGCCCACGAGCGGGGGCCGGAGACCAGTGCGCCGATGCGGTCCCAGAGGGTCGGGCGGGGCTCGGGTGCGCGATGCATGCGCACATCATCGCCCGTGGATAAGGTCGGCCGTGTGTTGGACACCCTGGCCGTGGCGAACTATCGGTCGTTGCGCCGTCTGATAATCCCGCTCCGTCGGTGCACCGTGGTGACCGGACCCAACGGCAGCGGGAAATCCACCCTGTACCGGTCGTTGCGACTGCTCGCCGATATGGCCCGCAACGGCGCGGTCAACGCGCTGGCCCGGGAGGGCGGGCTGGCGTCGACGATGTGGGCCGGCCCCGGGCGCACCGGCCCGGCCAGCCTCAAACTCGGCTTCGCCGGGGAGAACTGCGGCTACGCCGTAGACCTCGGTCTGCCGATGATCGGCAGAACCGCGTTCGGTCTGGACCCGGAGATCAAGGCCGAGGCGGTGTGGGCGGGGCCGTGGCTGCGGCCCTCGGGGCTGATCGCCGACCGCGCCGGCCAGACCGCGCGAGTGCGCGACGACGACGGAAACTGGCGCATCGCGAGCACGTCGCTGCGCCCCTACGACAGCATGCTCAGCGAGATCGCCGAGCCGCGCGAGGCGATCGAACTGCTCGGCCTGCGGGAGCGGATGCGCTCGTGGCGGTTCTACGACCACGTCCGCACCGACAGCGCGGCGCCGGCGCGCGCACCCCGGATCGGCACGCGCACCATGGTGTTGAATCACGACGGCGCCGACCTGGCGGCGGCCTGGCAGACCATCGCCGAGATCGGGGACGCCGCGGCGCTGGCGGAGTCAGTGGACGGCGCGTTCCCGGGCAGCCGGGTGGAGATCGACTGCCGCGACGGCCTGTTCGAGCTGGCCTTGCGTCAGCCCGGGATGCTGCGGCCGCTGACGGCGGCCGAATTGTCCGACGGGACGCTGCGTTACCTGCTGTGGGTGGCCGCGCTGCTGTCGCCGCGGCCCGCCGAACTGACCGTTCTCAACGAGCCCGAGGCGAGCCTGCACCCGGACCTGTTACCGGCGCTGGCGGCCCTGATCGACCGCGCCTGCGAGGGCTCACAGATCGTCGTCGTCACCCACGCCGCCCCGTTGGTCGACGCGCTGCGCGAGCACGCGGCCGACGACATCGCACTGCTGCGCCTGATCAAGGAGGACGGCCGGACGGTGGTCGAAGGACAGGGAATGCTCGACGAACCGGCCTGGCGCTGGCCCGAACGCTGAGCACACGGAATCGCGGGCGCAATAGTGCGTCCTTGCCGCCCTTGCCTGAATAGGGTTCCGGCCATGGGCGGAATGAATGGAAAAGGCATCGACGATGTCGCCGCAGATTTCAGCCGGGGCCGCATCTCGCGGCGTGATGCGCTCAGGCGGCTCGCAGCGCTGGGCGTGGGCGGCCGCGGCCGGCTCGGCGCTCATCGCCGCCTGTGACCGCAACACGAGCGCATCCTTCTCATCCTCCGAGGGGACGTCTCAGACCCCGGCCGACACCATCTACTGCAATGGAACCGTGCTGACGATGGTCGACGATCGCCGCCGGGCCGAAGCGGTCGCGGTGGCGGGCGGCAAAATCCTGGCGGTGGGCTCGGCAGTGTCAAGCGGTGGAAGCAACGGAGTCGGTGAGGAGTTTGGTGAAGACTTCTCGGGGGGTGCGGAATCCGAGGATCGCTCGGGGTCGGTCGTTGAGTTCGTCGGCGATGGCGTCGAGGTAGGGCTGGTGGTCGG
>CAIRCP010000112.1 GCA_903877095.1 uncultured Actinomycetes bacterium
AGCAATGGCGCGGCATCGCCACCCGATATGACAAGTACGCCCTGACCTACCTCGGCGGTGTCCTACTGGCCTGCGCCGTCATACATTCCCGCGTCGGCACTACCGATTCGGGAGACACGCCCTAGGCCTGAGTGGTCACCGGGACTCAGGTGTGCCCACTCACCAGACTCTGTCATCCCCAAGACAAACGAGATGTCCGAGCGCGGAACGAGGCCCGGCGCCAGTATCGGTTGGGCCAGCGGGTCACGGGCACGCAAAGCCAGTACAAACTGGTTCGGGACAGGCTCTGTGACCGTAACCGCCGCCACTCCCATAGCCGAGGCGAGTCGCCCGCAAGCGGCAGCCCAGGTGTTCAAATCCTGACCGGGCACGCCCACGATCGCCGCGTCCGCGCCGTACGGAGTTGCCTCGACCCGAAGCACCCGCGGAACAAATGTGACCGGCTCGGGACGGCCCATGAGCCCCCGCGGGCGTTGACCTCCCTTCGTCAGGCCAACATTCGCGGCCGTTGTGCGCCACCGGCGGGACGACCTCAAGGTAATGACAGCTTGGGCGATGTCTGCTCCAAAGTCCGAGACCACCCCGCGCGTACGTGCCACGGTGCGAACGGTCCAGGCAGCACCAACCAGGCCGACGAGGACCAACGGTCCCACAAACAGCCCAGGGGCACGCCACCAAATCAGCAGTAGTACGAGACCTAACGCGAAGTAGCGCAACATCAGCGGACCCCGCCATTTCCGATCGCCGGTGCGTCACGGCACGTCATGAAGACCTCTCGCCCCGACGACCCCACCGGACCAAGCCCAGAGGGAGATTCATTCGCTTCTCCGGGCAGCTCACCCGCAGCCTTGATGTGTTCGACGCAGTCGAGAATCAGCGGAAGCCGCACCGGCGGAACAAGGTTGGCCGATACAGGAGACCCCGACGAGCCTGCCGTCGGCTTCTCAACAGCAGTCACCGGTGGAGCCGTAACCCGAGCGCTTGTCGACGCGATGCGTTGCAGTACAACACCATTCAGCGCGACAATCAGCGCCGCCAACGCCGCAACGCCAGCGACAAAGACCCAAGCAAATCTGCACTGTTCACCCGATTCGCGATTAAGCATCCGTGCCACCGCCCCGGCGACCCCGAAGAAGCTGCTCGATCGAACCGACCGGCGTCAACGTTTGCGCGAATACGGTGACGGTGAGCACCCCGCGCGGTTCGCGGTCCGAGAACCCGGGCCGAGCGTCGGCACGCACAGACACCTCGGCGGTTCCCTCCACACGGAACACCGTGCCCGCCGGAACCTGCTCCAGCGGCGTCGTGGTCTCCAAAGTGGCGCCGTCAAGGCCCACCCCGGCAACAGAGATAGCGACACCCGTGAGCCGGTGCACCGCCGCACCGTCACGCTGCACGACATCGTCAGTCGCCGCCCCGTCCTTGTAGACCGCACGGGTTCGACCCCCGCCGCCGGTGCCAATCACCATTAGCTGATCTGCGGGTACGGGTACCCGCAGGGTCGTTAGATCTGCCATCGCTTCACCTCTCGTTGTGTGGTAGTTATTTGTGCCACATATTACGGCGTAAAGATATACCACACCGACTGACACCGTCGCCTACATGTGGCATATGAATCCGCCACAGGTTGTTAACCTGTGGCGATGTACTCGGACGAGCAGCGCAACGCCGCGCTCGGACGGTTCCGAACAGTCCGCCCGGACATGCCCTCCGACCGTGCGGCATACCTGCGGGTCGGTGCAGAGCTAGGGCTGAATCCCGACACCGTGCGCCGTTGGGTGAAGGTCGATGGCACGGCCCCCAGCAGAGCCGCGACTGCGACAGTCGTCGAACGCATCGGCGATAAGTTGTCCGCCAAGTCCGCCCGACAGGTGTTGACCACTTCTGGGCAAGGGATTGTCGACTCGACCGAGCTCTACACCGAGGCGGTAAGGCAGTCGATCGACGAATCGAATTTCGCCGGCGTGACCACCGACGACCTGCATAGCGCCTACAAGCAGATCACTGGCGCCGACTTCCCTCAGTCGTCGACCGATGAAGACCTGGATTCGACTCTGTTCGTCTTGCAGTCAGCGATGCAGCTCAAAAGCACCGTGAAACAGGTCGCCTTCCTGGACGAAATGCTCACTCACCTGATCTGGGTTGCCTATCACGCCGGCATGCCCGCCTGGAGCATCGCGCAGGCGGGTAACTTGACTGTCAGTCAGGTCCGCCACCGCATCGATGCGCGCAGGAAACAGGTCGACGAGTACGGGCGTCAAATCGCGGAGGGCTAAAAGTCAGCGACACATGCATCGCAGAATCCATCCGAAGCACCGTGCGGCAACGGCGGCCGAGCGCACCCCCCACACACACGCATAGTGCAAGTCGGACAACGAAATCGGCAAAACGCTGAAGGCTCCAACCAACCGCCAGTCGGGGAACATCCATCGGGACAGCGGAGGGTCAATTCAGTCACTCGACCACAAACATCATGCCGCCGAACTTCGAAGCCGCCCATGTATTCAGCATCAGTAAAGCCACCGAGAGCGGGGTCGCACTCGCACTTCAGAACGACGGCCATAGCCTCTCTGGCCGCCTCAATTTCGGACCAGAAACTTTGGCCCGCTGGATAGTAACCGTCGTATTCATGGTGAGCGAACTTCATTGGCGACGGACGCCACCGCCAGTCAGAGACGTCCACAGGGGTTTCGGACATGTTGCAGCCCAGTAGCTTCTCTCTTCTTCTGTCACTAGCGGACTTCCGATACTTGGGATATCGCAAAGCCTTTGGCGCAGCGGGAGGACTGTTGAGGTATTCAGCTACCGAGCACCCCCGTAAGTGGGTACAGGATTCAACGTGACCATTGCACTCGGCACATAGCAATCCGCGCACCATCCCCGTCAGATGGTCGTGATCGACGACGGTGGCTGGCAGATGTCGGCAGAGCTGACAGTTGAAACCAAAGCTATCGACGAGTTGGCGGCGCAATGCACCGGCCTTCGTGCTCGGATTGAGGAACACCGGCCATCTGCCGAACTCACACCGAAGCCGAGGATGCACCGTGCTGGGATCGACTACCCCGCCGGTCAACGCAACGTCCCATTCGTGTATGCGTTCGACGGGTCGCCATTGTTCAATACCGTCAGCTTTCCCGAAAGACGGCTTGGCGGAGTATCTTTGGCCGTTCGTATAGGTGACGTAGCGCATACTGTGGTGGACGTTACCCAGCTCATCGGCGGCACCGCAGGCCAATCCCGCGTCAGTCGTAAGGTGGTAAGCGCCGTCGCTGCCAAGATGGGCACCGACGTGGATTAGCTGCTGCTTGGGGGTCAACGAAAATCGTTCTCCGACGCGGCACCGCCGTGCCGCCTGACCGACAGCGGCCCATTCGATCGCGGCGAGGCTCATATGTTCCATCAGAGCCCAGACAACGTTCTTCGCCCGCCACGCAGGCAAATCTGCAAGCCGGGCAGGTACCCAGTCGCATGGCACCGCCGCGGCGCCCGCAAAACTCTCCATTCCGCGAAGATATTCGCTACCCCTGACATCCAGAGGTACACACCAGGGCAGGACGGCGGTTGTCCCCGCCAAGAACTAACGTCATCTAATGAGCGACCACGAGGAGCTGCATATGGGAACCCTCTACCTCGTGCGCGACGACGAGCGAACCATCTGGCTGGCCACCGAACACGACAACCGCTTGTACGTGTACGTCGCGAACTTGAAGTCTTTCGTCCTCAACCAGCCGCTCTCGGTCGATTTTCTGATTGACCGCGACCACACCTACGAACCGGTGGACGCGAAAACGGCCGCGGAAGTCATCGCAGCCGGGCGTATCGGCAAAATCGACGTCCGCTCCAACGGTTGGTTGCTGGAGCACTTCCGCGCCGAACCCCATCAACTCGATTCCGAAGAGGTCTTGCGCACCCCACGCGGGCAACGTGGCGAACCGGTTCCAGAGTAGTGGTGACGGCGACGTCAGATCGGACGGCATAATAGTGGCTTAGGCGTCGCGCCTTGGGCGCACGGGTTCGTGGCGGCTCGCTTCACTCAAAGCATTAAGGAGGGGCAGTGTCAAGCGGTGGAAGCAACGGAGTCGGTGAGGAGTTTGGTGAAGACTTCTCGGGGGGTGCGGAATCCGAGGATCGCTCGGGGTCGGTCGTTGAGTTCGTCGGCGATGGCGTCGAGGTAGGGCTGGTGGTCGG